>CAIOTH010000141.1 GCA_903861145.1 uncultured Bacteroidota bacterium
ACTACCGCAGGACACAAAAATTGTTCCCTACTACGACCGTTCGGACCTTATAGGCTATGCCACCCATACCGTAATGCATAACCTTATTGAAGGGATACTGCTGGTTACGTTTGTGGTGTCGTTGTTTATGTTCAACTGGCGTACTACGCTTATTGTATCGCTCATTATACCCATGTCGTTATTGTTTGCGTTTATATGCCTGCACTTAATGGGTATGAGTGCTAACCTGCTTTCGCTGGGTGCCATTGACTTTGGGATTATTATTGACGGCGCTGTGGTAATGGTTGAGGGTATGTTTGTAATCCTCAGTCATAAGGCGGAAGAGATTGGCATGGAACGGTTCAACAAAGTAACCAAGTTGGGCCTTATCAAAAAGAACGGTGCGCAATTGGGACGTGCAATTTTCTTTGCAAAGCTTATCATTATTACCGGCCTGCTTCCTATTTTCTCTTTTCAAAAAGTGGAAGGGAAAATGTTTTCGCCACTGGCATTTACCCTTGGCTTTGCATTATTGGGGGCGCTTATTACTACGCTAACTTTAGTGCCAGTATTAATAAACATGCTGTTACATCAAAATGTGCGCGACAAACACAACCCTTTCGTTCATCACCTAAAAGGCTTTATGTTAATGGGGTTTGAGAAGGCCTTTAGGCACAAAGAAATTGTTGTTGTCGCATCTATGATAGTGATGTTGATTGGTATCTACTCATTCAAATTTTTAGGAACAGAATTTTTGCCTGAATTGAATGAAGGCTCTATCTGGCTTAGGGTTCAGCTTCCTTATAGCGTATCATTAAACAAAAGTGTAGAGGTGTCAAAAAGGGTTCGCGAAATGGTGATGTCGTTTCCCCAGGTAACCTACACAGTTTCGCAAACCGGAAGACCTGATGACGGAACGGATGTAACCGGTTTTTACAACAACGAGTTTGACGTGCTGCTATTGCCGGAAGATGAATGGAATCCGCGCATAACAAAAGATGAACTGATTGAGCAGATGGGTAAAAAACTTTCCACCATCCCTGGAGCCAGCCTTAACTTTTCACAGCCTATTATGGATAATGTGGAAGAAGCTGTTTCGGGCGTTAAGGGTTCCATTTGTGTAAAAGTATACGGCGACTCACTGGATTACATGGAAGGAAAGGTGACCGAGGTTTATAATATTTTGAGGAACATTCGGGGTATTGATGATCTTGGTGTAATACATAGTACCGGCCAACCAGAAATAGACGTTAATCTTGATCAACGCAAAATGGCCCTATACGGTGTTGCCACTGCAGACGCCAATGCCGTAGTCGCCATGGCGATAGGTGGGCTTGCCGCCTCCACACTTTATGAAGGTGTTAAAACCTTTGACATAAGAATACGCTTACCGGAAGAATACAGAAAAACGCCTGAGGATATTGGTAACTTATTGGTGCCCACTCAAAGCGGTTCGAAGGTGCCTATTAAGGAATTGGCCACCATTACACAAAAAACAGGGCCTTGTCTTATTTTTCGCGATAACAACGAAAGGTATTCGGTTGTTAAATTTTCGGTTACCGGTAGAGATATGGGTAGCGCCATTGCTGAAGCCCGGGCAAAAGTTGCAAAAAAAGTAACTCTGAAAAAAGGCTACGCTATGGCATGGCAAGGCGATTTTGAAAACCAGCAACGTGCCTCGAAAAGATTGACACAGGCCGTGCCTATCAGCCTATCGCTAATATTCCTTTTACTGTTTATTATGTTCGGCAACTTTAAAGATGCAGGGTTGGTATTTTTAAATGTTCCTTTTGCTATTATGGGCGGTATTATGGCCTTGCATGTAACCGGTACCAACTTTAGCATTTCAGCCGGCATCGGTTTCATTGCGCTATTTGGTATATGCATACAGGTGGGCGTGTTGCTGATAACTGCGTTTAAGCAAAACCTTGATCATTTACGGGGCCAGGACGGTTCTTTGTATCAATCTATACGGCTGGGTGTTGCTGCGTGGATAAGGCCGGTTGTAATGACAGCTTTAATGGCCGCTATCGGTCTTCTTCCTGCTGCCATGTCACATGGCATTGGGTCCGAAAGCTCAAGGCCACTGGCAAGGGTTGTAATTGGTGGAATACTTTGTGCAATGATATTCTCACTATGGGTGTTTCCATTAATATTTGGGTGGGCATATAGAAAGGTTGACCGTCATCCTTTCAAAAAGCCTGCCGATGCCCCGGATTTGTAAATCCGGTATTGAATTTCGATCACCGATTGCTCTATTTTTCGTTGGTAATTATATAGCCAGCGAAAGCAACCGCATACTTTGGAGACTAGCGTAACCTGTCAAGGCTTTTAATGGTATTCTCGTCCTTGCGGATATAAAAATAAGCCAGTAGTTGGAACAATGCAGCAACGCCCGCAAGCGCGTTCCATGGCGTAAACAGTACAAAGCCACCCGGGTAAATGTAAATGCGGTATTCATAGTAAACAAACAGCACAGCGCAGCCTAAGAATACAATGCAAAACCAGCAAAGAAGCATTTGCAACTCTCGCCACTTAAAAAGAAAAATATTTACTATAGTTAAGCCAAAGGCTGTGCCTCCTAAAATCAGGTTTATCAAATACATCCATCCATTATACCTATGCACTATTTCCCAACCTCTTAACCCGGCAGGATGGTTAAACAATCCTGGTTCTAAGTTAATAAGCGGCATCCATAAAAACTGGCCGATTAGAATAGCCGAGAACAAAAGAAAAACGGTTTGAATTCTTTGAATCATAACTAACAGATTTGAAAGTTTAAATTTGCGCACAAACCTAAATTATTTCAGCAAATGAATGCTTATATAGTTGATGCCCTTAGAACCCCAATAGGAAAATTTAACGGTAGCCTTAGTGCCGTACGCCCGGATGATTTGGCGGCACTGGTAGTTAAAAAAATTGTTGAGCGCAATAGCAACTGGCTTGACCATAAATTAATTGAGGAGGTTATACTGGGTGCCGCAAACCAAAGTGGCGAGGATAACCGCAACGTTGCCCGCATGTCCGCTTTGTTGGCAGGTTTGCCGGTTGAGGTGGCCGGGGTAACGGTTAACAGGCTTTGCGCTTCGGGCTTGCAGGCCATTGCGGATGCAGGCCGCGCCTTAAATAATGGCGATGGCGACATTTATATAGCCGGCGGAGTTGAAAGTATGACTCGCGCGCCTTATGTGTTAAGCAAAGCAGGCACAGCCTTTGAAAGGACCCAACAGATGTTTGATACCAGCATTGGCTGGCGCTTTACCAATAAATTTTTCCCTAAAGATACCACTTATGCAATGGGCGAAACCGCCGAAAATGTGGCTAAAAAATGGGGTATAACGCGCCAGGCCCAGGATGAATTTGCTTATAACTCTCAGCTTAAATATCAAAAAGCGCATGAAGCCGGTAAGTTTAATGATGAGATGATTGCTATTGAACTGGATAAAGGGAAAGGTGAACGCACATTTTTTGAAAAAGACGAACAGCCACGTTTATCATCGGTTGAAGTGCTGAGGCAGTTAAAGCCGGCATTTGCAAAAGATGGGACGGTTACAGCGGGTAATTCGTCGGGGATTAATGATGGTGCGGCGGCGACTATTGTGGTTAGTGAAGCAGTGGTAAAAAAATTCGATCTTAAACCGCTGGCGCGCATTGTATCCATTGCCGCATCGGGAGTTGAGCCGGCTTATATGGGTATTGGCCCTGTATCAGCCACATTAAAGGCCCTTAAACGCGCCGATATTACCATTGCCGATATTGGTTTGGCCGAGTTAAACGAAGCTTTTGCCTCGCAATCTCTTGCCTGTTTACAGGAGTTGGGTTTAAATCCTGAGATTGTAAATGTAAACGGAGGTGCAATTGCTATTGGCCACCCACTGGGTTGTTCGGGCGCACGAATTACAGGCACTCTTTTGCATGAAATGAAACGCAGAGGAAACGTTAAGTATGGCCTGGCGACCATGTGTATTGGCGTTGGGCAGGGGATGGCTATTGTCTACGAAAAATGCTAATTCAATACAATAGAACGCTGATTTATTATGATTTTTATGATTGATGATGATAAAAGGTTAAACATTATTTTATATCAAAGGTATTGCTTACTGCAACTTTGTGTCCTTAGTGCCTTAGTGGTAAATTTCCTTTCCTCAATCTTTTAACCTTGAGATACTTTCTTCATCTTTCGTATAAAGGCACCAATTACTGCGGATGGCAAATGCAAAAAAATGCGCCATCTGTTCAACAGGTAATTAATGAGGCGTTGCAAAAACTACTAGGCCATCATATAGCATCAATGGGTTGCGGACGCACAGATACCGGCGTGCATGCCAAAGATTTTTACATGCATTTTGATACTGAAAAAGAGATAGCCGATAAAGCAAATTTCCTCTTTAGGTTAAATTGTGTGCTACCGGATGACATTACCATTTTTAAAATAATTGACATGGCCGATAAAGCACATACCCGCTTTGACGCTACTGAAAGAACTTATGAGTACTTCGTTTATTTCGACAAGTCATCTTACATCAGGCCATACGGGTTTTACCAGGGTTTTTATCACATCGATTGGGAAAAAGTAATTGCGGCCGCCGAGTTTGTAAAGACGATTGAAGACTTTACATCTCTATGTTTACCCAGCATAGATTTTAAAACGAACATCTGTAAAATAAAAGAGTCGAAGTGGGAGATTCTTCCATCGCACCATTATATTCTTAAACCGTTTGAAGAAAGCGACCCTGCAAAACCTTTTGCAATACCTTACCAGCCGGCCAATGGCGAGGTTTTACGCTTTACCATAACAAGCAACCGCTTTTTAAGGGGGATGGTACGCAAAATTGTAGGCTCTATTTTAATGATTGGTAAAGGCAAAATTGAATTGGACGAATTTAAGCAGATAGTGACCGACAAAAGAGATTTTAGGATTCATTACCTGGCACCGCCCAATGCTCTGTTCCTTTCTAAGGTAAAATATCCGTATTTCGAATAAACTAAAAGGGGTATATAGCTGTTGTAGTGGTTTATTAAACCGTAACTTTTCTACTTTAGCGTCTTCATGTCGGATACCGTAAAAAAACCTTTTCTTGATTTTGGCTTGCTAAAAAGGATTATTAGCCTCGCTAATCCTTATAGGTTGGCATTCTCTGCCGCTATCTTCCTGTCAATCGTTTTGGCGGTTATAGGCATTTTCAGGCCGTTTATTATCATATACACAACTAACCACTACATTACCTCAACCCCGTTTAATTTTAGCGGGTTAAGGCGTATGTCGATATTAATGGTTGCATCGCTACTTATTGAAGCTCCGCTTCGTTATATTTTCAATTATGTTACGGCCTGGCTTGGCCAGAGTATAGTAAAAGATATGCGCGTTAAAGTATACGACCGCATTATTCACTCGCGCTTAAAGTATTTCGATAACACACCCGTAGGTATTTCTATCTCACGCACCATAACCGATATTGAAGCGATTAACGATACCTTCAGTGAGGGGCTAATAAGCATATTTGCCGATTTCCTGAGCATTGTTGCCGTATTGGGTGTCATGCTTTCATTAAGCTGGCAGGTGACCCTGGCTAGTATTGCTGTTTTGCCTTTGTTACTGTGGTTTACGCGTTGGTTCCAGGAAGGTGTAAAAAAATCCTTCCAGGAGGAAAGGACCCAAATAGGTGCCCTGAATGCCTTTTTGCAAGAGCATATTACCGGTATGCGCATTATCCAGGTTTTTGGTGTGGAAGAAAAAGAGAAGGCTAAGTTTTTTACTATCAACCAAAATCTGCGCGATGCTACCATCCGTGGCATTTGGTATTACTCCCTTTTCTTTCCGGCGGTTGAAATTTGCTCAGCCATGGCTATTGGCTGCATGGTTTGGATGGCATCGCACCAAATTTTAAGAGATAATACTGTCTATGCAACACAGGCCGAAAGCCTTGCAGCTGCTGCAGCCGGAGTGGGAATTATTTCCGGTTTTCTGCTTTACATTTCGATGCTATTTCGCCCCCTAAGGTTTATTGCCGATAAGGTAAATGTTATACAACGGGGTATTGTTGCCGCCGAGCGAGTGTTTAAATTATTGGATAAGGATGAAACCATACCAAACACCGGTACTTATGTACCTAAAACTATGGAGGGCAAAATAGATTTTGAAAATGTTTGGTTTGCTTATAATGAAGAGGATTCGGTTTTAAAAAATATTTCGTTCCATGTAAACCCCGGTGAAACTTTAGCGATTGTAGGTGCTACCGGTTCAGGTAAATCGTCAACCATCAGTATACTTGGCAGGTTCTATGACATTCAAAAGGGTTCCATTAGAATTGATGACGTCGACATTAGGGATTATGAGATTTCTGCACTCCGTTCAAAAATGAGCGTGGTGTTACAGGATGTTTTCCTTTTTGCGGGTAGCGTGCTTGAAAATATTACGTTGCGCGATGAAACCATAACGCGCGAGCAGGTAATACACGCCGCCAAGTTGGTTGGCGCACATGACTTTATTACCAGATTACCCGGTGAGTATGATTACCTTGTAATGGAACGCGGCGCAACCCTTTCCATGGGGCAACGGCAGCTTATTTCATTTGTGAGAGCCCTCGTTTTTAATCCAAGTATTCTTATACTGGATGAGGCCACTTCGTCTATTGATACTGAAAGTGAGCG
>CAIOTH010000142.1 GCA_903861145.1 uncultured Bacteroidota bacterium
CCATATACGCGCCTGCTCTAGTTTAGCGCTACTGCTTTCCTTGTACTGCGTTTTAATGATATACTGTCCGGTATCCTCACTTTCAAATTTCGGTGAAAAGAAATCGATGTTTTTAGGATTTAAAAAAGTGATGCGGTTATAGCTAAACGGGTTTTCTTTTAAAAGGTCGGCCAGGTGGTCACCATGCTCATCGCCGTTGGTTTCGTAGTTTTCACTCCGTCTTTGCTGGTTGGTTTGTATCAGTTCATGAAAAGCGTAAGTAACCGGGTTGCGGGCGTTCATGGCAACACTAACATCAGCCTCTATCAAACGCACAAACTTTCCGTTCTCTTTATGAAACTGGCGGTAAAAACCGGTTTGAATAAGCGAGTCGCGGAGTAAGTTCTTTTTTAAATTGGTAATTGCCTTTAGCAACACACCTCGTGCATTTTCAGCAGTAATTACAGTTTCTGCTTTGGTTTCGATAGATGTTTCAAGAAAAATCCGGAGCGTATCGCCCTGCTTAAAGCCAACCACCGAAAGCGCTTTGGGTAAATAGCCTATAAACGAGATTTTAAGCGAGTCGGAAAGGTTACTAACCGGCACCGGTAACTCAAAAAACCCATTGTCTTCGGTAAGGGCTCCTAATTGAGAATTTTTAACCTGCACAGCGCACAAAGAAAGCGGCTGCTTATTGTCTTTATCTAAAACAAAACCCCTAATGGCTACGTTTTGAGCGCTTGCAAAAAGAGTTGCTATTATAAACAGAGCCGAAAGTGATTTACGCATACGCTTATTTTTCTGTTTAGTAAAAAATGAAATCAATTATTTTTTAAGGATGATTCCGCCAAAAGTATCTAAAGATATTTTTCCGTCGGTGTTCGAGTCAGCTTTATTAACAATAAGTAAGGTGTTATAGTTGCCCCGCAATGCAAATTCCTTTTTATGTTTTGTAAAGTTAATGAGCACTAGCACCTCATCTTTGTCATTGGTTCGTTTATAGGCCAGCACGCCTTTGGGAAGTGTTTTGCCATCCATCAATACCATGTTACCGCTGATAATTACAGGCTCCGTTTTTCTTGTTTTTAAAAGCTGCCGAACCATATTAAGCAACGAGTTTTGGTCCTTCTCTTCCTTTTGAACGTTCACTTTTGCAAAATCGGTATGCACAGGTAGCCATGTTTTAGCATTTTGTGAGAAACCGGCATTGTTTGAGCTATCCCATTGCATAGGCGTGCGTAGCTCGTCACGGTTCAGCGTTTCGCCTGCCATATCCACTAAAAAGCGGGGTACAAACTTGTGTTCGTGGGGTATAGGGTCGAGCGCGTTTTTATAAGGCATTCTTAAATCCTGCATGCCTATTTCTTCACCGTAATACATACAAGGCACTCCGCGCACTGTTAGCTGCATAAAATGCAATAGTTTGGCTTTGCGCACATCACCATTCAATCGTTTCATGCTTCTACGCCGGTCGTGGTTGCTGAAAACATAAACAGGCATAAACGGGGCGGGGAAATCATTTTCGAGATTGGCGATGATGCGGTGAAAATAATTTGCATTAAACCCAAAGCGCAACATTTCGAAATTGAATACGAGTCCAAGGCCATCGTTTTTTTCTTTCCCTAAAAACCTGCGAACCATAGCATGGTTGCCGTAAACCTCTCCCAACAACATACGGTCTCCAAATGAGTCGCAAACACTTCTTAACTGCCTGGCAAATTCAAAACTTTCGGGTTGGTTAACTGAGCCTGTGATGGAGCTTTTAAATCCTTTAGTGTCGTAATTTTTTGAAGCTTCGCTTCTTGAAGCTGCATTATTTCTAAACTCTGCGTCTTTGTAAATAGAGTTGAACATATCGAGCCTGAAACCATCAACTCCCTTCTCCAGCCAAAACCTTACTGCATCAAACATCGCTTTTTTTACTTCCGGGTTGCGGTAGTTCAGATCAGGTTGAAAGGAGAGGAAACTGGCCCAGTAATATTGATTGCGTTCTTTGCAATAATGCCAACCTTTACCCAACGTCTGCGAGCGCCAACCATTGGGCTTATCGCGCCATAAATACCAATCGGCTTTTGGGTTGGTACGCGAGGAGCTGGATTCTTTAAACCAGGGATGTTCATCGGATGTATGGTTCATCACCATGTCAAAAACAATCTTCATCCCGCGCTTGTGCACTTCGGTAATTAATTGTTCGGCATCTTTTAATGTTCCATACTCCGGCGCAATTTCGGTGTAGCCCGAAATATCGTAACCAAAATCTTTTTGTGGTGATTTAAAAAATGGCGAACACCAAATGGTTCCGTACCCCATGCTTTTGATGTAATCCAGTTTTTGAATAATGCCCTGTATATCACCAATGCCATCACCGTTTGAATCGTAAAATGAACGGGGATAGATTTGGTATACGGTGGTAGTGTGAAACCA
>CAIOTH010000143.1 GCA_903861145.1 uncultured Bacteroidota bacterium
AACGCCTTAATGTGGCCGGCAATTTGGCCTTTGGCAATTGATGGTTTGGGCAAGTTTATAAAAACCGGCTCGGCACTACTTATTATGGCAATTGTGGGAGGAGCTGTTTTGCCTCCTGTTTGGGGCAAATTAGCCGATTTTTCTTCCATTGGTTACCAACGGGCATATTGGATTTTGGTGCCCTGCTATTCGTTTATTTTGTTTTATAGTACAAAAGGCTACAAAATCAAAAACTGGCGTTTATAAGTTGTTTTGCAGGAAAATGCTGTATCGAAAAAATATTCTCATATTGGCTTAGTCAACAGGATTGCGTTAACATAATTGGCTATTTTAAAGTATGCTGTTTATATTCACCTTAGGTTTGTTTGCCCCCCCAATTTGCAAACCTATCGGCCCGGTAATGAAGCGATGAAAATATTTTCAAATTTCTTTTGAAAAAGTGTTGAGTAAAAAAATTAAAATTGCACCTGCAGGTTATTATGTATAACAATTCGGGGTTTGTGGCAGGCAATTAAGGAATAACCTTATCATCTTTTTGCCGTTAAATTGTAAAAGGTTTATTGAGAATGTGATATAAGCTAAATTTTTTAAGCAATCGGTTCTTTTGCGTTGAACATTAAAGCGGGATAGTTTCTCTAAAATTTTAAATCAGAAAATACATATTCATGAAAATTAAGCAGTATCAATTAAAAGGAGACCAGCGTGTAACCGATGTTGTGGAAAATGCTCAACTGGTATTGGTATTTGGAGATAAAGCACTTATTGCAGGAAAGGACATTGCCGGTAGCTTTAATCATAGCTTTCCCAAAGCAAATGTTGTTTATTGTTCTACCGCTGGCGAAATTCTTAATACCGAAGTTTCAGATAATACCCTTGCCGTAACGGCCGTTGAATTTGAAAAAACAGAGATAAAAACCAACCTGGTTAATATTTCTAACTTTAAAGATAGCTATAGTGCCGGTAAACATCTTGTTGATGCCCTGCAACACGGCAATCTTCGGCACATACTGGTTTTAGCCGACGGCCAATTGGTAAATGGAAGCGAATTGGTGCGTGGTATGAACGAGAATCTTTCTCCAACAGTTACGATATCGGGAGGTTTAGCTGGCGATGGCCCACGTTTTCAGGAAACCTTGGTTGGCCTTAATTCAAATATAGTATCCGGTAATATTGTTGCCATAGGTCTTTATGGAGACCATTTAATAGTTGGGCACGGCTCCAGTGGTGGTTGGGATTCTTTCGGCCCGCTTAGAAGAGTTACAAAATCAAAGTCAAACGTTCTATACGAGCTTGAAGGCAAATCTGCGCTTGATCTTTATAAACAATATTTAGGTGAGCTGGCTTCCGGTTTGCCCGGTACCGCTCTATTGTTCCCACTTTCAATTAAACTGGAGGAGGATAGCGAGCCGGTTGTTCGTACGGTACTATCGGTTAACGAAGCTGATCACAGTATGACTTTTGCCGGCGATATTCCTTTGGGTTCACAAGCCCGGTTAATGAAAGCTAATTTCGACAGGCTTATAGATGCGGCTTCGGGCGCGGCCACCAATACTTTTACTCCTTTTAAGGGCATGCAGCCGCAATTGGCAATATTAATTAGTTGCGTAGGTAGAAAGTTGGTGCTGGACCAGCGTGTTGATGAGGAGGTAGAAAGCGTTCGAAATATATTAGGCGAAAAAACGTTTATCACCGGTTTCTATTCATACGGTGAAATTTCGCCCTTAATGAAATCTCCTAAATGCGAATTACATAATCAAACAATGACCATTACGGCATTTTCAGAAATATGTCTACAGTAGATGTTAAATATAACAAGCTGTTATTAAAACAGATTCAGAAAAAGTTTGGCAGTGTAGACAACTTACCTCCCGAAGTTGTTGAACTTTTAGACACTGTAAGCCATACTTATGACTTTTATGAAAGGGAGCGCCAATTAATTGAACGTTCGATGGATTTAAGCTCAAACGAATTGATTGAGGCAAATAGCAAACTTGAAGAACAGGCGCAAAAACTGCAGCGTTCAAACGAAGAGCTTCGTGAATTTGCCTTTGCTGTATCACATGATTTAAGGGAGCCCCTTCGTACTATCGCCAGTTACATACAACTTGTTGAGTTGCGGTTAAAGGAGCATCTTAATCCTGAAACAAAGGAGTTTATGGGCTTTGCGGTTTCAGGTGTAAAGAGATTGCAAAATATGCTTGAGGGCATGTTAAAATACGCGCAGGTTGAAGAGGGGCAAAAGGATTTTGCTATCCAGGACTTGAATATTGTTCTTGAAATAGCGCTGGATAATTTACACGAAAACATTAAAAACGCGGAGGCTGATGTAAAAGTTGACGGTATAATGCCGCACATTACCGGCAACCGCATGCAGTTGGTACAGTTATTTCAACAACTTATCTCCAACTCCCTCAAATTTACCCACGAAGAAACTCCGGTAGTTGCTATTACTGTTGAAAGCAGGCAAAACGATTTTCTTTTTGCAGTTATTGATAATGGTATTGGAGTTCAGGATAGCGATAAACGCAAACTATTCAGCCTGTTTAAACGAGGCCACACCGGAAAATATGAAGGTATCGGTATGGGGCTATCCATTTGCAAGAAAATTGTGGAAAATCACGGCGGGGCCATCTGGATTGAAGACCAAACCGCAAAGGGTACAAAAATATTTTTCACGTTACCTAAGGGTAGGGTTCAATAATTTGTAATTCCATATCTTGCTCTTAAGCGCTGCTCT
>CAIOTH010000144.1 GCA_903861145.1 uncultured Bacteroidota bacterium
CAAAGTACGGCTGGTTCCATATGTACTTGCCTTCAGTTTTATGTTGTTTTCGAAAAGGATAAAAGCATATTATGCCCCCCTTGTAATTATGGCGTTTTCGTTATTTCTTTTGATACGAATGGATGGAGTAGCTTATAAAGTCAAACAAAAAAATACTATTTCGATTGGCAGCGCCTCCATAATAGAACCGCGAAATAATTCGCGTCCATTAACTTTTTCAGAGGCGCCGGTGAATACCGGATCGCCTTTGCGAATAAGGTTAGGTACTGCCGGAGTAATTGGATTGAACTATCTAGAAAAGTCTTTTGTACCGTGGCCACTTGGGTTTTATTACGGGTACAAATACGTAGTGCCCACTGATATTTTTGTTGCGCCGGCGCTTTTAGGGTTAAGTATTTATTTAGCACTGATAATTTTTGCCTTTTATATGCTGGGCAGAAGCAAGGGATTATTTGCAGGGATTATTTTATTTGTTGCCGGCATTATTGCGGCATCGGGTTTTTTCTATCCGTTACCTGGAATGATGGCCGACAGGTTTTTATTTGTGCCTTCGCTAGGGTTTGCTATTGGGGTGGTTACAGGCCTATCGTTGTTATTTAAAACTGACTGGACAAATTTTGATATAACACCGGCGAAATTATCCCCTGTATTTAAATACGTGTTTATTATTATATTTGTCGTATATACGGGGCTGACAATTGCCCGCACTGCGGATTGGAAAGACCAATTAACCCTTGAACGACATGACATTAAGTACCTAGAGGAATCATGCCAGGCCCAGAACCTTTTGGCTACTTCGCTGGTTATTTATTCATTTAATGTATATGATGCAGATAGCCAAAAAATATTGCGCCGCGAAGCTTTATTACACTTTAAAAAGGCAATCCGCATTTATCCCGGATACATGAACCTAACCTACGATGCGGGCCGAACCTACACCTTGCTTAATGAAGACGATAGTGCATTGGTGTACTATAAAATGGCACAAGCAATTAACGATAGTTTTCCTGATGTGAATATTAATATTGGCAGAATTTTGTTGCACAAAGGTCTTTTTGCAGAGGCCGTGCCCTATATTGAACAGGGAATTAAGTATGACCCAAATAATGAATATTCATATACGCAATTGGGAATGGCTCTATTTAATTTAAAGCGCTACCAGGAATCGCTAGTGGTAACCGAGCTATGCGCGCGCAGGTTTCCCAATCCATTTAATTCGTACGCTAACACAGCAAGAATTTTTGAGGCAATGGGTAACAGAGACAGTGCTCTATTTTATTATACCCGCGCTTACGAATTGAATAGTTCAGACGCGGGAATAAAATCTGCTATTGACCATCTGGAAAAACAGAAGTAGGCCAGGAACGCCCTGGCCTTTACAGAGGGGAAATATGAATGTTTGTGATTTAGCTTTAATTGTTTTACATTAGCCATAATTTAAGAATACTAAAATTATGAAAAAAACAATCTTTACCCTTTTGGCTGTAGTTTATGTTAGCGCAGCATTATTAGCCCAATCAGAAAAATCAGCGCCTGCTGCTGCTTCGAAAGCGACAATTGCGCCGGTTACCCAAACTCAAACTATTACGCCAGCTGAAAAGGTTAAACAAACAATGGATAGAATACCGGCTGAAGCTAAATTAACTGCCGAGCAAAAGGATAAACTATACCAGATATTATTGCAGTACCGTACCGATCTTGATAAAATTAAGAAGGCGAGTAATGATTCAAATAAATCTGAGGTGGATACTAAATTGCAGGAGTTGCGTAAATCTATAGATGACAAAACCAAGGCTCTGCTTTCGCCTGAACAGTACGAAATAGTTAAGGCTGTAACGACTAAGAAACCTAAATAAGTAAATTACGAAAAGCCACATTAGCCGGGTATGACTCCCCTAATGTGGCTTTTTTATGTACCTAAGTGCCTTAGCCGCTATCTGGTTAACCACAATTGGATTTCGCACATCCTGCTAATTAACATACCTTTTTTTAGTTAAAATAACCCTTATCTTGAAGTCAATAACATATGCGTAAGCAGGGCCTTATTTGGATTTTGATAGCTGGTACACTTGCTGTAGTGTTGTTTGTTGTTTTTAAGAAAGAGCAAATAGCACTTGTAATTAAGCAAAGGATACTGGCAAATGATACGATAATTGAATTATCGGGTTATCCATCCATTAAAGGGATGAGCTTTATTATTGATAACAATAGTGGCGGTGACGCATTATTTTATATAGGCCCAAAATTTATTAATACGCTAACTGATTCGGGATTAGTTAATAGCCTACAGCTTGACCGGTTAAGCAATGAACAAAAGTGTATCGCGTTATGGAAATTTATTGGCGAATGGACCGACCATGACCATCCGGCGCAGTTAGTTGAACACAACTATTATAGCCCCGCGATGATGATAAATGGCATTGAGGGCGGGCTTTGCGACAAACGAAGCGCTGCCCTCGTTAACCTGGCCGGTTGTGACGGAACACCAGGGCGTGTTTATAAACTAAAAAACCATGTTGTGGCCGAACTTTGGTATAACAATGCGTGGCACATGTTTGATGCGGATAAGGGAATTTACTACCGCAGGCCCGATGGGGAGATTGCCGATATAGCTTACCTTAACAGTCACCCACAATTAATTTCGGCAGAAACGAAAAACCTGGATGGCTTTATGCCAAAGTGGCGAAATGAAGATACCCGACGTGCGTTATCGCCATTGAACTATGTGGATACGACGTATAAGGTTTTCCAAAAAAATTATTCGGCAGCACTTAGGTTGTTGCCGGGTGAAAAGTTAGATTTTGAGTTGACACCTATTAACCCGGTTAAGAAATTTATACGGGTGCACCTGGGTAAACGCGATAAACCCTGCTTTGTAAGGAAAGGGACCCGAACGAGGGATGTAAAAATTGACGCATTAAAATATGGTACAGGCGCGCAAAAAATTTATGATTGTAAAATGCCCTATCCTATTACCCATTTAAAAATTACAAGCAAAAATATAACAGCACCGGTTAAGGTTTATTACTCACCGGACTCCCTACATTGGTATTTTGAAGGAATAATGGCACAGGCAAATAGTTGCCTGGACTTTGAGGCATTTGACAAGGATAACTTCAGTTTTACGTTTAATTATTGGCTGAAGTTTGAAGGGGATAAAGTTTTTGAAAAAGACGAGTTGACTATTGAAACGATATTTACATTTTCGGAAAAAATGCTGTTGAGCAATCCGGAAAGAGCCTTTGTCATTCATCCGTTGAACGGTGCCGGTAAAAATATTAGTGTTACTCTATCCGGTTATAAATAACCGGGGCGAATTAATCCTCATCCCACTTACGGTCGACTTTATTTTCGATAACCGGTACTGTTTGAATGTACTTCCAGATGGCTTTTACTTCTAAATCAGTAAGGCCATTGTATGGTAACATTGGTTCGCGGATGGGTTTTCCTTCTTTGTTTTTATGGTCACGTAGGGCGCGGCCCATGTCCTCTTCGGTCCAGGTTCCGATGCCGGTTTTGGGGCACATGGTAATATTGGCTGAATAGCGGATTTTGCCTTCGAGTGTGATGAGTGTATTACCACCACTCATATAGCCAAAACTCTTTTCGGGATTTACGAAGTCTAATTTTGTAAAATCCCTAGAGTGGCAAGCGTAGCAATCGTACCGCCCGTTTACCAAATACCTTCCGTAATCTACCATGTTGGTGGTGTCAGGTTCTGCAATTGCAGCAGTGGGGTAAGGTATTTTTTTGAAAGCTACATGACATAAAAATTTAACCAGCAAAGATGGTTTACTTGTCACTTTAGCTATTTCGGATGGTTGAACGCATGGACGGTCGGAATGCAAAAATGCTATAACGGATTTAAGGTCTTCATCGCTTAAATGTGCAAACTTGGGCATATAAACAGGTAAAAATTGACCATCGGGTTTGCAGCCGGTACGCAACAAGTAGGCTATTTGCTCATCAGTCCAGTTACCTATACCATGTTCTTTACTTTGGGTAATATTGGCCGAATGGATTTCGCCAAAATTTGGAGGCATTTCGTGCAATAACCTTCCCGATAATTTTCCATCGCTACCACGATGGCATACAATACATTGTACTGAGGCAATTTTTTCGCCCCGGGCTATCCTTTCAGGAGTAATTTGAACTTGCGGGAAATTGACCTTTTCTACGGCATATATTGGTATGCCACTAATTTCGAGATAGGCTACAAATGCCAGGCCTAATCCGATAACCAAAAGCAATAGTATTACAACAAATCGCAAAGCCTTTTTCATAACATTTGGGTTTGATGAATTGCCAAAATACTTATTTGTTAAATAAAGCACAAAAAAAATAATTGGCATTTTTCCACCTCCGCGAGTAGATGTAAATGAGGCTTAAAACAAACCATGTTTGGCCCTAATTGGCGATATGGGTAAACTGGCGTATATTTGCAGTCCTAAAATTTAAAAGACAGATATGGCTAATACCTCGGACATCAAAAACGGACTTTGTATTGAGTGGAACCACGACATTTTTCAATTTGTTGAATTTCAGCATGTTAAGCCCGGGAAAGGAAATGCATTTGTGCGCTGCAGAATGAAGAGTTTACGTAGCGGAAGGGTGTTGGAACACACGTTTCCGGCGGGACATGATATTACCACTGCAAGAGTAATGAGAAAACCACATCAGTTTCTTTACAAGGATGATACGGGGTTTAATTTTATGGATCAGGAAACTTTTGATCAGATAACGATTGATGGTAAGTCGATTGAAAACAACGACCTTTTGAAAGAAGGAGATGTTTGCGAAGTGATTGTACACGAAGAAACCGGCCAGATATTGGGTTGTGAATTACCTGCACAGGTAGTTTTAGAAATAACCTATAGCGAACCGGGTGTTCGTGGCGATACAGCAACCAATACTACAAAACCAGCGACTCTTGAAACCGGCGCTGTTGTGAATGTGCCTTTATTTGTTGACCAGGGCGAAAAAATAAAAGTAGATACCCGTACCCGTCAATACGTTGAGCGCGTAAAGGCCGTTAGGTCGTAAGGTTTAAGTTACAGATAATAAAGCACATAGCTTAAAGCTGTAACTATTAACTAAAAAAAATTACTTTCGAAATCCCGATGCAGCAATGCGCGGGATTTTTTATCTCACAAAAGTTGAACTATGGATTTAAAAAATATTCAGGAGTTGATCAAATTGGTAAAGAAATCAGAGATCAGCGAGTTGAGCGTAAAGGAGGGTGATTTCTCGGTTACCATTAAAAATAAAGGTACTGACCAACCAGTGGTTTATACTGCACCGGCTTTATCGGCAGCGCCAGTTGCCACAGCAGCTTCGCCACAGCATGAGGCCCCGGTAGTAAAAGAAACACCTGCTAAAGCTAATACCGACCATCTTGTTACATTCCGCTCACCTATGGTGGGTACTTTTTACCGCAAGCCGGGTGCTGATAAGGACGTTTACGTTAAAGTTGGCGACAGTGTGAAAGCGGGTGATGTGCTTTGCATTATTGAAGCTATGAAACTGTTTAATGAGATTGAATTTGACGGCCCATCGGGTAAAATAGTTAAGATACTGGCTGAAGATTCATCGCCGGTAGAATATGACCAGCCTTTATTTTTGATAGAAAAGGGAGAGTAAGCGCATGTTCAAAAAAATACTGATTGCTAACCGCGGTGAAATAGCCCTGCGTATTATACGTACCTGTAAGGAAATGGGTATTAAAACCGTTGCAGTTTATTCGACGGCTGACCGAGATAGTTTGCATGTACGATTTGCCGATGAGGCCATTTGTATTGGTGGCCCGCGTGGAAAGGATTCTTACCTGAATATGCTTTCGATTATGGCGGCGGCGGAACTAACCAACGCTGATGGCATACACCCCGGCTACGGGTTTTTAGCGGAGAATGCCGAGTTTGCCGAATTGTGTGGTAAGTACCAGATTAAATTTATTGGGCCTACGCCTGCACAAATGCGCGCCATGGGTGATAAGATTACCGCTAAAGAAACCATGATAAAAGCGGGTGTGCCTTGTATACCAGGTAGTGAGGGTTTGATTGCTGATATAAGCGAGGCCAAAATAATAGCGGCACAAATTGGTTACCCGGTAATATTAAAGGCTACCGCGGGCGGTGGCGGAAAAGGTATGCGCGTTGTGCGTGATGAGAGCGGTTTAGAGAAGGCTTACGATATGGCCCGTACAGAGGCCGGTGCCTCGTTTGGTAACGATGCCGTTTACCTTGAAAAATTTATTGAAGAGCCACACCATATTGAAATACAGGTTGCCGGTGACCAGTATGGCGAGGCCTGCCACTTGAGTGAACGCGATTGCTCGGTACAAAGGCGTCATCAAAAGTTAGTTGAAGAAGCCCCTTCGCCATTTGTTGATGAGGCTTTGCGTAAAAAAATGGGTGCGGCTGCGGTTAAGGCAGTTAAGGCCATTAACTACGAAAGCGTTGGCACCATTGAGTTTTTGGTTGACAAGCATAAGAACTTTTACTTTATGGAAATGAATACCCGTATACAGGTTGAACACCCGGTAACGGAAGAGGTGATGGACTTTGATTTAGTGAAAGAGCAGATTTTAATTGCAGCAGGCACCCCTATATCGGGCGTAGTTTATTTTCCGGAAAAGATGCATGCCATTGAGTGCCGGGTGAATGCCGAAGACCCTTTGAATAATTTTGCACCAAGCCCTGGTAAAATAACTGCACTGCATACCCCTAAAGGTTATGGCGTGCGTGTTGATACGCATATTTATGCTGGGTATACTGTACCACCTTATTACGATTCGTTACTTGCCAAAGTAATTTGCCGTGCTAAAAGCCGTGAGGAGTGTATTGTAAAAATGACCCGCGCCTTGCACGAGTTTATTATTGAAGGTGTAAAAACTACTATTCCGTTCCACTTAGCTTTGATGGAAAACGAAGAATTCCGTTCGGGTAAATACGATACCGGTTTGTTGGAGCGCTTTGACTTTGTAAGTGCTATTAAGGAAATGGATTTTGAGGCTTAGTAGTTTGAGTATTTAGTAGCAAGTATTAAGTATTTAGACTAATACCGAACAGTCAGCCCCTTCCGTCCCCTAAAG
>CAIOTH010000145.1 GCA_903861145.1 uncultured Bacteroidota bacterium
TTAATTATATAGACGTAAAAAAAGGCAAAAGGTTAATCTCTTTTCCTGATAAAGTGCCTGCTGTTGCTATGATTTTAGTCATATACCACAACGCGGCACCACCGAACATATATTTTTTTGAGAGAATCATTTGCTATACTTTTTCAAAAAGCGTTCCAGTATTTCATTAAACTCTTTGGGCCGCTCCATCATAGGGGCATGGCCGCAATTTTCAATTATATTCAGTTCAGAATCAGGTAATAATTTGTGAAATTCTTCGCCCACAAAAGCTGGCGTAATACTATCTTCTTTTCCCCAAATGAGGCAAACCGGTAGTTGCATTTTGGTGATTTCGTCGCGCAGGTTATGCCTTAATGCCGATTTAGCCATTACAACCATCCTAATAGCCTTGGCGCGGTTATTCACTATTTCAAAAACCTCATCAACCAACTCCTTTGTTGCAAACTTAGAGTCGCCAAAGGTGCCTTCGGTTTTTTTCTTCACGTATTCGTAATCGCTTTTTCTGGGATAGGTATCTCCCAACGAATTTTCGAACAAACCCGAGCTACCGGTTAACGTAAGTGTTTTAACCTTCTCAGGCTTTTGCAGGGCATATATCTGTGCAATATGCCCCCCCAGCGAATTGCCAATCAAATGTATCTTATCGTACTTTTTATAATCAATAAACTGCTCAACATATTCTACCATACCCATAACGGTCGTAAACTCCAGTTCAAGGTCGTAAAGTGGTAGTAATGGTATTGAAACCGTATAATGAGGTGAAAAGTTGTCAATCAACTCATTAAAGTTGCTAAGCGCACCGAATAAACCGTGTAGTAAAACGATAGTCTCCCCCTTGCCTACTTCACAATATTTAAACCGCTCTTCAACTTTAACGGGGTACGACATCTACATTACATTGGTTCGAACCAAAAGTAATTTTTTATCGAGAAAACAAAATTGCCAAAGTGTTAAGTAATATGCACACCGGTAACAGGTTGTAGTGTGCACTACCCAATATTTAGTTAAATATGGTTGAACCAGTTTTTTAAAATGCTTAACCCCTGTGGTGTAAGTATCGATTCGGGGTGAAACTGCACGCCTGCAATTTTTAATTCCCGATGTGCAATGGCCATTACCTCATTTTCTGCAGTCGATGCAATAACCTCCAAACCGGTGTGCTGCAAATTGCTTAGTATAAGCGAGTGGTAGCGCATTACCTCAAACTGCGCCGGTAAATCTTTAAACAAAAAATGATTGGTATGATTTATAACCGATGTTTTGCCATGCATGGGCTTATTTGCCTTTACAAGCTTTGCCCCGAAAAACTCACCAATGGCCTGGTGCCCCAGGCAAATACCTAAAATTGGTTTTGTTTTATGGAAGCGCTCAATAAACTGCATGGTAATCCCTGCGCTATGTGGTGTTTTAGGCCCCGGAGAAATAATGGCCGACGAAAAATCAATGGCCGCCAATTCCTCCACGGTCATTTCATCATTGCGCACTACTTTACATTGCTGCCCAAGTTGAAGTATATAATCCCGCAAGTTGTAGGTAAACGAATCGTAATTATCGAGCAGAAGAACCATAGCTTAAATAATATTGCCTCAAACCCAACAGTAGTCAAAGTTTCGTGGCAAAATTACCGGTTTTATAATTTGTATTCTTTGTGTCTTAGTGCCTTTGTGGCAAAAAATTATCTACGTGCAAAAAGTTCGTCGAACTTTGCAAAAGTATCTTTTAGTAAAGGTATTACATTGCCGGTAACCTCAACCACTTTGGGCGCCAAATTGGCTATGTAAGGGTAGATGTGCGAAGTATCTTTTTGATGAGCCGGAAACACATCTAACCGGTTTAAAAACCATATAAACACGCACAAAACATACAGGCCAATAAGCGAATGTATAAGACCGCCCATAACCTGGTTAGGCAGGTCCAGCGAAAACGATTTCAATAGTTTTTCCAGGCCCCAGGCTATAAAACGCATTAAGGCCAATACCAGTAAAAAAATAATTATAAAGGCAATAATAGCCAGTGCCTTGGGCCCCATATGCACAAAACCATGCAACAGGTTTACTACCAGGTACGAAAACTTAAGCGCCGCTATAATACCCAAAAACCAACCCAGTACCGAAAAGATGGAGTAAATAACCCCGTTTTTAAAGCCCTGGTAGAAGCCAAGCCCTATAAAAATTATAAATAGAATATCGAAAACCATGCTTTTGAAATTAGGGTTATTTGCCACCCGGTTCCTTTTTGCAATGATACCGGGTAACAAGTAAATAGTTTATACAAGCAAACTCTTAACGATACTGGCCACTAAACTATTGTCGGCTTTGCCGGCTAATTGTTTTGAAGCAGCGCCCATTACCTTGCCCATTTCTTTTTGGGTGGTTGCCCCGGTTTCAGCAATTATTTTTTGAATGATAGAACGCACCTCGTCTTCACTCATCATGGCCGGTAGGTATTTTTCAATAACAGCAACCTCTTCTTTTTCCTTGGTTATCAGGTCTTGCCTATTGGCCTTTTCAAACTCCGATATAGAGTCACGGCGTTGCTTTACCAGTTTTTGAAGCATTTGAACTTCCTTTTCGGTAGTAAGCACTCCCGTTGATCCCTTTTCGGTTTTAGCTAAAAGTATTGCGCTTTTAATGGCGCGAATGCCTCTTAAACCTACTTCATCTCTCGCCATCATGGCAGTTTTAAGATCGGCGTTAATTTTTTCTTCCAAACTCATAGTGATATTATTTTGGCACAAAGCTAAAAAAATGATGCTGACAAATTTCAGGTTATGGATTGCAGATTGTTGATAGTTTTGAGTTTAATACATAAATGCTTTTAGCCACCAAGACACAAAGGCACAAAGTTTTATCATTAAAACTTGTGTATTCCAATAATTTGTATTCTTTGTGTCTTAGTGCCTTTGTGGCAAAAAATTATTCGGTATGCAGAAAAACATTGCAATTGTAGGGGCAGGCCTGGTAGGTTCTATGCTGGCTTGTTATTTATCGCGCAGGGGCCATAAAGTTTCGGTATACGAACGCCGGCCCGATATGCGCAAGGCAGGTTATATAGGTGGCCGCTCAATTAATTTGGCCCTTAGCCACCGTGGCTGGAAGGCCCTAAAAGGAGTTGGCTTGCAAGAGGCTGTTAGCAAAATTTCTATCCCCATGAAGGGGCGTGTAATTCACGATACAAATGGAGGAACTGCTTTCTTTCCTTATGGGAAAGAGGACCAGGCTATCTACTCCGTTAGCCGGGGTGAGTTGAATAAGATAATGGTGATTGAAGCTGAAAAAATGAAAGATGTAAACTTTCATTTCGATCAGCGTTGCGCTGCTATTGATTTTAATAGTAACACTATAACCCTTTATAACGACAATACCAGGGAAGACAAGCAAGTACAGGCCGATATTCTTTTTGGTGCCGACGGTGCTTTTAGTGAAGTAAGGTACGAAATGCAAAAAACGCCCAACTTCAATTTAATGCAACAGCACGAAGAATACGGCTATAAGGAGTTGGAAATACCTGCCGATAAAAACGGTGGCCATGTTATTGAAAAAAACGCCCTGCATATATGGCCGCGCAAAAGTTTTATGATGATTGCCCTACCCAATTTAGATGGCAGTTTTACCGTAACACTATTCGCACCGTTTAAAGGCGAAAACTCTTTCGATACCATTAAAACCGAAGCGCAGGCCGAAGCGTATTTTCAAAGAAATTTCCCCGATGCTGTGCCATTAATGCCTAAAATTAAGCACGACTTTTTTACCAATCCTACCTCATCACTGGTTACAGTTAAATGTTTTCCTTGGAAACATCAAAACGCCTGCCTGCTGGGCGATGCAGCACATGCTGTTGTTCCGTTTTATGGCCAGGGTATGAACTGTGGATTTGAAGACGTGCAGGAACTGAACACCCTATTAGATGCAACCGGCGAAAACTGGGATGATACCCTCAACAAATTTGAACTGCAACGCAAACCCAATGCCGATGCCATTGCCGATTTAGCACTTTACAATTTTGTCGAAATGCGTGATTTAAGCGGCCGCGAGGACTTTCAACTGCGTTTAAAGATTGAAAAGAAAATTGCGCAAAAATTTGCCGATAAATTTATGACCCACTACGCCATGGTAACCTTTAGTGACTTGAGCTATAATGAAGCCAAAAAGCGGGGAGAGCAACAAAGCGAATTATTGGATAAAATTATGTCAATACCGGGTATTGAAACAAAATGGGATGGTGATGAGGTTTTAACAATAGCAGAAAGGTGGATTGCCGAAAACAGGAATTAACTTTTGTGCCCCGGGCAGATTGCCCACTCTTAAAAAATTGCAAATTCTTAGTACAAAACAATCACTGGCACCTGTTTTGCCCTAATATCTGCTTAAACAGGTATTATGAAAACTGCAAAAATTAGAAGCCTGGTATTTTCAGGTATTATTTTATTGGCAACTTCATTCACGTTTGGGCAAAGTGCAGTGGGCGCGCAAAAAAGCGGCGGTTTAAAGCATCACAAATCTGTAACCCCTCCACAATATTCCAACACGCAGCAAGTCAGCAGTTCCGGCAATAATGTCAACGATGCTGGTTCTTCGGCACAGGTTAGGTACGAAAGAATTGGCAGTTTATGCCTGGGTAACGTAAGCAATGTAGGGCCCGACAGGTATAAGCCCGAAAACACTGCTCCATCAACACGCACTAAGAGGCAAAAACAATAATTGTTCGCGCTAATACAGGTTAGGCATTTAAAACCCACCGAAACTGTTTAACAAGCGTAATTAACCTTTTAGGTATCTTTACCGTCTTAAGGTAAGGCATTTAGGCTTATATGGTTAAACGGCTTCTTTTTCTCTTTTTATTGATTGTTTCCGTTCGGGCATTTTCGCAATTAGAAGATGATAACCGGATACAAAACCAGTTTATAGTAATGCTGAAGCCGGACCGGAGTGTTGAATCTCTCGTTAAGCAGCTTCCGGAACTTGATATATCCAAATGCCTCTCCAAACAAATGAATATCTGGTTGCTGGATAGAAACAACACCACAACACCTGATAAATTTCTAGAACAACTTCAGGTCAATAAACTTGTAAAACTGGCGCAGTTTAATCACCGCGTTCAGCGCCGGTCACTCGTTCCCAATGACCCCTACTTCAACAGTCAATGGAATATGATGAACACCGGTCAAGGTGGTGGCCTGGTAGGTGCTGATATTGATGCAACCGATGCCTGGGCCATTAATCATAACAATGTAACAGCTAATGGCGATAGTGTAGTTGTTGCAATTATAGATGGCGACCAAACCCAGGGCTTTGATATAACGCACGAAGACCTGAACTTTTTTGTAAACTACCACGAAATACCCGGTAATGGTATTGATGATGATAGCGATGGATTTGTGGATGATTACCTTGGCTGGAATTCCTTTTCTTCAACCGGCGATATTCAGCCGGGTGGCAGTTCCGATACGCATGCAATGCGCCTTTCAGGTATAGCAGCAGCAATAGGCAACAACGGAAAGGGTGTTGCCGGTGTTTGCTGGGGCGCAAAAGTGATGCGTGTAGTTGGCGCCTCGTCGTTAGAGTCGCAGGTGGTTGAGGCTTACGATTACGTGCGCGAAATGCGCCGCTTGTATAACAATACCAATGGCGCTAAAGGCGCCTTCGTGGTTTCAACCAATACCTCGTTTGGTATTGATAAAGTACCCTATACCGATTACCCAATTTGGTGTGCTATGTATGATAGCATGGGCTATGTGGGCATATTAAGTGCTGCAGCTACTGCTAACGGCCCCTGGGATGTTGATTTGTATGGCGATATGCCTACGGCTTGTCCCTGCAAGTTTTTGATAACAGTTACCAATACCACCAGCCGCGACCAGCTAAACCCATCTGCCGCATGGGGCGATACAACTATTGCTCTTGGCGCACCCGGCAGCGGCATTTACTCTACCGACCCCGGCAATACCTACGGTTTCGACAACGGAACTTCATTTTCGGCACCACATGTAACCGGTACGGTGGCTGCCATGTTTGCAGCAGCTTGCCCAAAGTTATTGTCCGATTATAAATTATATCCCGATTCGGTAGCCCTTGTTGTAAAGCGAATGATACTGAGTGGCGTAACCCGCCTTTCCGAACTATATAATATTACTATCACCGGTGGCCGCTTAAATCTTTATAACGCTATTAAAAACCTGGATGTATACAATTGTAGCGCATGTAATTACACCGCCTCACTAACCACCACACAACCCGATTGCAGTAATACCTGCAATGGCTCATTACAGGCAAACGTAATAGGCACAGGGCATTACGCTTACAGTTGGAGCAACTCCGCAACCGGAAGTTCAGTTATCAGCAACTTATGCCCGGGCTCTTATTCGGTTACTATTACCGATACTTTAACCGGTTGCAGCCAGGTTCAAAATGCCTACTTGTATAAACCCGACAGCATTGTTGTTTCGCATATTAACACCATACCCGTGGTGGGGAGCGATTCAGGCAATATTATTGTATCGGCCGGCGCCGGTAATTATCCTTTGCAATATTCTTTAGATGGCGTCCACTATCAGCAGGCATCAACCCTTATAGTAAGTAGCAACGGCACCTATACCGTGTATATCCGAAATAGCATTGGTTGTGTTGTACAGCGAAGCGTAATTGTTTCAGATGTGCAAAACATAACACAGCATATGGATTGGAACTTGTTTCCCAATCCTGCTTTCAATCAATTAAATATTTCGCTTAACCTGCCGGCTAGTGCCAATCTTACCTTCGTGATTGCCGATGTTTTAGGCCAAAAAATTTCGACCGGTAAACAAACCTTTCCGGGTGGCTTGCATACCATTACCAAAGATGTTTCAAACCTGCAACCAGGCACCTATTTTTTGACAATCAGCGATGGAAATTCAAACTCAACCCAAAGGTTTGTGGTTGCGCGATAGAAATTTCCTTTAAAGAATGTATTCATCTTTGCGTTCTTAGCGCGCTTTGCGGTAAATCAATTTAATTTGCGCCATGCAAAAAAGGTGGGTATTAAAAGCAGCTGATGATGAAAAAGTGAAGGCGTTGGAGGAATCATTGAAGATTCATCCCATCATTTGCAGGCTTCTGGTTCAGCGCGGTATTGAAACTTTCGAGCAGGCGCGTTCTTTCTTTCGGCCATCTTTAAATGAATTGCACGACCCGTTTTTGATGCGCGATATGGATGAGGCTATTAACCGCATCACATCGGCTATTGCCAATAACGAAAAGATTTTAATTTACGGAGATTACGATGTGGACGGTACGACTGCCGTGACAACGGTTTATTCCTTCTTTAAAGAATTTTACCCCAACATTGAATACTACATACCCAACCGGTACACCGAGGGTTACGGCATTTCAACAAAAGGAATTGATTACGCTGCCGAAAATCAGTTCACATTAATCATCGCGCTGGATTGTGGAATTAAAAGCAACGACAAAGTAGATTATGCTACACTAAAGGGAATAGACTTTATTATTTGCGACCACCACAACCCCGGCGATGAAATTCCGAAAGCAATTGCTGTGCTTGACCCTAAAAGAAAGGATTGCAACTACCCTTATAAAGAATTGAGCGGCTGCGGCATTGGGTTTAAATTGATACAGGCATTTGCCATTCAAAATGACATACCCGAAGAAAAGGTATTTCAATACCTGGACTTGCTTTGCCTTAGCATTGGCGCAGACATTGTGCCAATTACCGGCGAGAACCGGATACTCACCTTTCACGGCCTGCAAAAATTAAACAACAATCCTGTAACCGGTTTGCGCAAGTTGAAAGAAATTGCAGGCGTTCAAAAACAAATGGATGTTACCGATGTAGTATTTATTCTCGGCCCCCGAATCAACGCTGCGGGTAGAATTGACGATGCCAAACACGCTGTTAAACTTTTGATTACCGAAGACATAGATTATGACGCTGAAGCCAACGCCATGCAGTTGAATAAATATAATACCGAGCGTAAGGATTTAGACCGCAGCATTACCGCACATGCCCTGGAAATTATTGGCGCAGATGAAAAACTAATTAACCGCAAATCAACGGTTCTTTTTAATGCCGGTTGGCATAAGGGTGTTATTGGTATTGTGGCATCGAGATTGACAGATACTTATTACCGACCTACCGTGGTGTTGACTGAAAGTGAGGGTAAAGTAACAGGCTCTGCACGCTCAGTAAAGAACTTCGATTTGTACGAAGCTATTTATGAGTGCAAAGACCTGCTGATACAATTTGGCGGACATAAGTTTGCCGCAGGCATGACTATGACCCCTGAAAATGTTGAAGCATTTTCTTTAAAGTTTGAAGAAGTAGTAACCGGTAAAATTACCGATGAACAGTTAGTGCCCGAATTAGAAATTGATGCCGAAATTGAACTGGAAGAAATAACCCCCAAGTTTTACAGACTTATCAATCAAATGGCCCCTTTTGGGCCCGAGAATATGAAACCTGTTTTTGTTACCAGGCACGTTAAAGATAGTTCCTGGAGTAAAATTGTGAAGGAGGACCATATCAAGTTTTCGGTTAAGAAAAATAAGAACACAATAATAGATGGTATAGGTTTTGGTCTCGCCCCGAAATATGAACTAGTCAAAACCAGTCCTTTTGATATTGTTTACCAGATTGATGAAAACGAATGGCAGGGTAATGTAAAGTTACAGATGATTGTGAAGGACGTGTGTTGAGTTTAAAGCAGGCCTCTCGTATAAATCTCCAAAACCATTTCGCCAAAAAAACTGTTGGCCCAGGCAAACCAATGGCGGGTAAAATTTTTGGGGTTGTTTCCTTTAAAGCCTTCGTGCATAAAACCGGTGCCAGCGTGAGTGGCTTTCAGCATATTAATACAATGCTTAATTTCTTCGTTGTTGGTTGAAGTGATTGCTCTTGAAATAATACCCATGGGCCAAATCATTTCGCCTTTAGATGCGAGATGTTGGCTACCTGTGCCTTCAACATTTTTTGCCTGGTAGAAATACGGATTAGTGGAGCTTAACGCAAACTTTCGGCTGTTTTTATAAATCTCATCTTCTACTGTTCTATATCCAAGGTATGGAATAGTAATTAAACCGGGTATGCCGGCATCTTCCATTAATTTGTAATGACCCAGGCCATCGCATTCATAAGCGTAAATCTTTCCGAATTGTGCATTATCTATTATGCCATTTTGCAACGTTGCCTTTTCAACTTCGTTCGCCAGATCGCCGCACAAAGCAATAAGTTGATCGCTGTGATTTGTGGCTTTTATCATTTCAACCAACTGACGCAAAGCAGTTACTGCAAAAAGATTTTCGGGAATATTATAAAGGTAAGTGGTTGCATCGTCCGAGTTACGGAAGGCCGAGCAAATCATGCCATTGGCTTGTACCGGGTTGCCGTAGCCTTCGCCGGTTTGAGTATCACTTTGTGTTACCGCAGTTCGCTGAAAATGATATTTGCCTTTACCGTTTTTACGCTGCTGATCTTTCATGGTGTCTACAACAAGCGCCATGGCCTTATGCCACTCTTCATCCATTTGTGCTGTGTTGCCGGTTATCTTCCAGTATTGATAAGCAAGACGGATGCAATAACATAGTGAATCCAGTTCCCACTTGCGCTCATGCACGCCCGGCTTCATTTCGGTTTTATCGCTTTTCCAGGGGCTCATTTTATTGCTGTCCTTATAAAAAGCGTTAGCGTAAGGGTCGAGTAAAATGCACTTGGTTTGCCGGCGGATAACCCCTTCTACCATAGATGAAAGATGCTTGTCATCTTTGCATAATGGCAGATAAGGATTTACCTGGGCCGATGAATCGCGCAGCCACATTGCATCAATATCACCGGTTATAACGTAAGTGTCTGGCTTGCCGTCTTTCAATTCATAAAACACTGTAGTGTCAAGCGTGTTGGGAAAACAGTTTTCAAACATCCAACCCAGTTCTTCGTCCTTCACGTTTTTCTTAAACTCAGTTATCAGCGCTTCAACCGAATCGCTTACAAAGTTTCGTTTGGATGGAATTGGTCTTTGTGAAATAAAAGAGGGGGCTGCTGCCTTAAGAATTGCAGAAGGAAAGATAAGGGCAGATGCTGTGATAGCGCTGATGCGTGTAAAGTCCCTTCTGTTCATTGTCCGGACGATATTTAATTTTCAAAACCCAATCGTTTGCGCAGGGTTGAAGATAACTCCGGCAACCTGTTTCGCTCAATCATAAATGAGGTAAGCTCAGCAAACTCGGCAAAAATGTAATGGCTATCCAAAGCGCCTTTTAAATATTGTTTGCCGGTGCTACCACCGGTGCCGGTGCGGGTACCAATCATACGGTGCACCATGTTCATGTGCCTATAACGCCATGTAGCTAAGTGCTCATCAATTTCAAGCAAAACATTTAGCAGTTGAAAAGGCAGTTGTAGCAAAGGGTAATCGCGGTACATCAAAATAAACAAGGCGGCGCGGCGTGCTTTCGGGCTTAAGCTCCATTCGGGCTTTTTCTCATTGGCCAGCATAATTTCTTCAAAGCGCGAGAGGTTGAATTTTTCGCCTTGCACCAAACTTTCTGAATAAATAGCATCGTAGGCTTTCCAGAAAGGATGAACACCACCATCCGCTTTCCAATCAGGCCAATATTCCTGTTTATCGAAAAACGGCATGCGCTCCAGCCAATCATTCACCAAAGCAATCAAAGGCTTTTTCAGTTCGGCATTTTTGATTGTCTCGGCATCTTCGGGCCTTAGTTGGCTGATATAATATTCCTTACCAAACCGGTGTTCCATTTTCAAGCCCAGGTAGGCCTCCAGCAATTTAAATTGGATACTTTGAAACCCCGAAGCCGGCCGCAGCATATTTCTGAAATCCAGAAAATCAAGTGCCGTCATGGTTTCCAAAATATTTATCTGGTCGATAAGCACCTGTGTAATTGTGATGACTCTTTTTAAGCGATGATTCGCGATAAACAGGTCAGGTGAGTTATCGTGGATATTGGGTTGCGACATGATATCAATAACCGACCCAACTTCAAACAATATCTGCTTAAACCAAAGCTCGTAAGTTTGGTGAATGATGATAAAAAGCATTTCATCGTGGGCATGTTTATTGCCTGCTTTATCGCTTTCTAATTGTTGCGCGCCAAGAACTTTATCAAGTTGCAGATAATCGCTGTAGTATACTCCTTCGTTTGCCATAGGGGTTAAATTAATCCGCTACCAAAGTAATATTATCCTTTTTGTTGGGTAGTGGTTTTACAAATAAAAATGCCACCCCAATAATGAGATGGCGTTTTTAATATTGACGGATAGCCTATGGCTTAAATCCTCTTAAGTGATATGCCTTAGGATGCGTAAACGCTCTCAAACCTACATGCGATAAGGTGGCTCCGAAACCCGAATGCTTACGTCCGCTCCATGGCAGGGCAGCGCTAACACGGTCGCAACAGTTCCAGTAGCCAGTGCCGGCATTTATTTCGGACAATAACTTTTCTGCGCGCTCCTGGCTGGCGGTATATACTGCCGCTGTAAGACCGTAATCACAATCCTGCATTAGTTTAACGGCTTCAGCATCGCTATGTACTTTCATAATACCAATTACAGGCCCGAAAGACTCTTCTTTCATCACACTCATTTCGTGGTTTACATCAACCAGTACTGTAGGCTCAAAATAGTAGCCTCTATGTTCAGGCGATTTACCTCCGGTTAATATTTTGGCACCTTTGGCAACCGCATCTTTTACCTGGTGCGCCACAAAATCAAGTTGCGGTTTGCGGGTAAGGGGACCAATGTAAACGCCTTCTTCATCGGGGCGGGCCATTTTGTAACCTTTCACTTCTTTCACAAACTCTTTTACGTATTCATCATAAACTTTTTCGTGCACGTAAATACGCTCTACTGAGCAGCAGCTTTGGCCATTGTTATAAAAAGCGCCATCGGCTGTGCCTGCGGCGATTCCTTTTACATCCACAACATCATCGGCAACATATAGCGGGTCTTTGCCGCCAAGTTCTAATTGACATGGAACCATTTTAGGGGCTACCTTTTCATAAATGTATTGGCCCGTTTTGTATGAACCGGTAAAGAAGTAACCATCAAAAGGCAACTCGAGTAAAGCCTTGCCTACCTCACCACCGCCAATTGCCATCTGGAAAGCATCATCAGGCACACCTGCTTTCTTCAATGCTTTTTCAATTTCCAAACCAGTTAATGAAGAATGCTCAGAAGGTTTATATAGCACCGCGTTACCAGCTAAAAGTGCCGGAACAAAAACGTTAGTGCCTACCAAATAAGGATAGTTCCATGCCGATATATTGCAAACAACACCTAGCGGTTCATACACAATCTTTTCGCCAATGCCATCCTCGCGGGTCATCCATTCGTCACCTAAATATTTTTCGGCGTTGTTGGTTAGCCAGTTAATTCGTGAGCAAGCACCATTTACTTCGTTACTTGATTGCTGAAGGGGTTTGCCAACTTCTGAAGTCAATATTTTAGATAGCGAATCGATATTCTCTTTTAAAACTTCTGCAAATTTTTGAATGATTGCGATACGCTCTTTCAATGGCACAGCATGCCATTTCTTTTGGCCATGTTGCAGTGTATTTAACTTGTGTTGAACGGTTGCGGCAGTATCTTCTTGCAAGTCGGCAATTACTTCTTCGGTAGCGGGGTTTACAACTTTCATTTCTTTTAAACTTTGTTTTTTACGGCTTCAATAAATTTCTCTCTAACATTCTTCGATAAAGGATTTGTCTCTTTATCCAACATTCTTTCAGGATGCCATTGCACCGCCAATAACCATGGCTCACCTTCTTTCACTTTCCATTCTATCGCTTCAACAACACCATCGGGCGAAACGGCGCTTACCATTAATTCATCGCTGATTTTTCCTACGGCCTGGTGATGTGCGCTGTTTATGGTGCCGGAGGTGCGCATGGTTACTTCGTTTAATAAAGAACCCTCCACAATAGATATTTCATGCTGTCCATCAACATCTCCATGCCGGCGGTGGTCGTTTTTGCCTGCCTCTTCCAAATCCTGGATTAAATCGCCACCAAGCGAAACATTTACCAATTGCAAACCCCGGCAGATAGCTAAAACCGGGTGGTCGAAATTTAATGCAGTTTCAAAAACATGCATTTCAAATTCATCGCGGGCCTCGTTCCAGTTTTGTGGTTTGTTGGGGTAATCGGTTCTTTCGTTCTCGTAAAACTTCGGGCAGGTATCAATACCACCGGTTAGCACAATGCCATCGCAATCTTCAATGTCGTCCCAATTCTGTTTCTCCCAGCTTAGTTCTACTATTTCAATATCTGCATCATCCCCTTTAATCCATTTGGGATAATTTTCGTACCGGGCTTCGGAAAACGTAACACCAATTTTAATTTTTTGCGACACAGGCTATGGTTTTATTAAAGTGCTTCTCCGTATATTTTTCTAAAGTCTGCGCGAGATACCGGTTTCGGGTTATTCGGATGGGCAAAGTCTGCAAAGGCAAGGTCAGCCAATGGCTCAAGATGCTCTTCCTTCACACCAATTTCGCGCAGGCGGTGTGGTATGTTTACTTTAGTGTTTAATTCAAATAAGTATTTTACCACGCCTTCGCCGCTTTCATCTTTCAACTCTAAAGTACGCGCAATTCTTCTGAATTTATCTTCAAAGCCTGCGATATTGAATTGCATACCATAAGGAATATTTACTGCATTAGCCAAGCCATGGTGCGTATCTAACAAACTTGATAGCGGGTGAGCCAATGAGTGAACTACACCCAAGCCCTTTTGAAAAGCAACCGCGCCCATCATACTGGCCATCAACATATTTGAGCGGCTTTCTAAATCGGGTTTGTTAGTAGCCTTTTCTAATGAAAGCGAAATAAGGCGAATACCTTCAAGTGCTATGCCATCGCACATAGGATGGTAATTTTTTGCAAGGAAAGCTTCCATGTTATGTGTTAGTGCATCCATACCGGTTGCCGCAGTAATAAAGCCGGGCAGGTCCATGGTTAACATCGGGTCAGCAAAAACAATTTTAGCTAATAGCTTTGGCGAGAAAAGTATCTTCTTTTGGTGCGTTTCGTCATCGGCAATAATAGCGCTACGGCCTACTTCGCTACCTGTTCCACTTGTGGTGGGGATAGTTACAAAGTGAGGCACATCATTGGTTACGTATATATCGCCGCCTATCAGGTCGTCGTATTTAAACAGGTCTTCGCGGTGGTTAACGCGTAAAACTATTGAGCGGGCAACATCTAACGCGGCTCCACCACCAATACCTACTATGCAATCGCTTTTAGTGGCATCCCACATATCGGTGCCTTTGTAAACGTCACTCTTTACCGGGTTTTTATGGATCTCACTAAATACTTCGGCCGATAAACCTTTAGCTCTTAAATCAGCAACAATAGCTTTAAAGAAACCGAGTTGGGCCACATTCGGGTCGGTAACCACCAACGGACGGCTTAGGTTGTTTTTCTTCAAATAATCAGGAAGCTCCTGCACCACGTTAGCGCCGAAACGGATGGTAGTAGGGAAATTAAATTGCGAAATGCTCATTAGTTAGTATTTAGATTTTAGTATTTAGTAGTTAGACTTGAGAGCGCAAACTTACAGGAGTAGGAGCGAAAACAAAAATGATATTTGTTGGTAGGGTAAAGTTTAAGGTTCTTTCGCAAAAAACAATATAAATGGATGCTACTTTGAACCTTTAAATGCCAATATTTGTTCTTTCGATTTCCAACAAAACCAAATTCACCAAATATGAGTATTGCAAAAGGATATGCCGCACAAAATGCTACTAGTCCGCTAGGGCCGTTTAAGTTTGACAGAAGAGAGCCGGGCGCGCACGATGTAGAAATTGAAATACTGTATTGCGGCGTTTGCCATAGCGATATACACCAGGCGAGGAATGAGTGGGGTGGGTCTATCTTCCCTATGGTGCCAGGACACGAAATTGTAGGGAAAGTAACCCGTGTAGGTGCGCATGTAAAGAATTTTAAAGCAGGCGATTTAGCGGGCGTGGGCTGCTTAGTAGACTCGTGCCGCACTTGTAGTAGCTGCCAACAGGGTTTTGAACAATATTGTGAGAATGGTATGGTGGGCACGTATAATGGTAGAGAAAGAGGAACAGGGGAGCCTACCTACGGCGGCTATTCAGATAAAATTGTGACAGATGAATCTTTTGTTTTAAAAGTATCTGAAAAACTGGAGTTGCACCGTGTTGCGCCTTTGTTGTGCGCAGGTATTACAACTTACTCGCCTTTGCGCCAATGGAAAGTTGGCAAAGGCCACCGCGTAGCTGTTTTAGGCTTGGGCGGTTTAGGCCACATGGCAGTGAAGTTAGCAGCCAGTATGGGTGCTGAGGTTACCGTGTTAAGCACTTCGCCGAACAAAGAAAAGGATGCTAAAGAATTAGGTGCTCACAAATTTGTGGTGACTAAAAACCCTGATGCACTGGCAGCTGTAAAAAACTATTTCGATTTTATTATTGATACGGTTTCGGCCGACCATGATTTGAATCTTTATTTATCGCTGTTGCGCCTGGATGGAACGATGATTTTACTGGGAGTTCCACCCAACTCACCGCAGCTGGGTGCCTTTAACTTAATTGGCAAGCGCAGAAGATTAGCCGGCTCATTAATTGGTGGCATTAAGGAAACACAGGAGATGTTGGACTACTGCGCTGAGCATAATATTATGAGTGATGTGGAAGTAATTCCCATCAGCGAAATCAATAACGCCTACGAGCGCATGATAAAAGGTGATGTGCATTACAGGTTTGTGATTGATTTGAAATCGCTTTCTTAATTTGATTTACCGCAAAGAGCACAAAGAGCGCAAAGAAACAGCCGAAGTTTAAAGAAGAAAACTTCTGTATTCCCTTTGTGCTCTTTGCGTAAAAGATGTATTCTCTAACTTTAAAATCAAAACTCCCCGGCTATGAAAAACCTTTTTATCCTGCTGCTTTTTGTTAGTAGTACAGCGTTTGCGCAAATGCCATCTTGTTGCAGTCCATCTGTAAATGATCAAAATGCCATGTTGGCTATGAATGAGGAATTTGCCAGTACACACCTGCCACCAACGCCGTTTGTATTAGAAGGTGGAAAGGGTAGCATGGTTACTTTTAAAACGCCCGATGGTAAAACGGCCAAAGCCTATGCCATAAAAAGCGATAAGCCTACCGATAAGGTGCTTTTTGTTTACCAGGAGTGGTGGGGTGTTAATGATTACATTAAACAGGTAGCGGAAAAGTATAAGGAAGAATTGGGCGACGTAAATGTTTACGCCATTGATTTATACGATGGTGAAGTTGCCACTACAGTAGCCGAAGCTCAAAAACTAATGGGTGGCTTAAAGGAAGAGCGCGCCAAAGCAATTATTAACGGCGCTATTGAAATGGTGGGTAAAAACGCAAAAATTGCCTCAATAGGTTGGTGCATGGGTGGCGCGTGGTCGCTGCAATCGGCTTTGCTGGAAGGTAAGCAGGCCGTGGGTTGTGTGATGTATTACGGCATGCCCGAAAAAAATATCGACCGCCTTAAAACCTTAAACTGCGATGTAATTGGGTTTTTCGGAACGCAGGATGGTTTTATTAATCCGGATGTAGTAAAGGGTTTTGAAGGCGATATGAAGAAGGCCGGTAAAAAATTGGAGACGCATAGTTACGATGCACCGCATGCCTTTGCAAACCCCAGCAATCCAAAATTCAGTAAAGAGTTTTCGGAAGATGCGCATGCTAAGGCGTTGGCTTATTTGAGGGGGAAGTTGAAATAATTAATTGCCGAGAGAGATTAACCACTAAGGCACTAAGAGACACTAAGGTTGAGGTTATTGAGTTTTCATTTGTTTGGCAAGTTGATTCCATTCCTATTTTCCAAATTAGATATTCACACCCCTTTGCCTGATTCTAAAAACTCCTTACCTTCGTAATATAATACGAAATGACAAAATTGTGAATTATCAAAATTTTAGTTATTGCGGTATAGTTCTTTGACATTCGGGATATACTTTGGGTTACGGTTTAGGTGTGATAGTGGCCGGAAAACCTCAATTTTTAGGCAAAAATTTGAGTGAGTATCGGGTTTTATGAGTGGCAACTAATTGATAGTAACTGGGTTACAAAAAAGTTTACACTTTTTAAAATGACCTGATTTTTACGATTTTCGGTGAAGTAATAGATTGGAAATCAATCAATAACAAATAGCGATTTTCAAAAAAGTTTACAAAAGTTTACATAGTTTTTTTGGCAGATTGTTCCATTTGCAAATGAAAACAGGGCGGCTTCTACGGAGCGCTACAATTTTCTTTATTGCTTATGCTACAAACAGACGGCCCCTCCGGGGCGTGGTTCGCAATAACGCGAGCGGGAAGAGCGTTAGGTTTAAATGATCTCCAAATACCTCTTCAGCTCCCAATCGGTAACTACTTTGGCAAATTGTTTCCATTCCCATTCGCGGGTTTGGGTAAAGTGGGTTACAAAGGTTTCGCCGAAAAGTTCTTTGGCTACTTTGCTTTCTTTCATGGCTTGGGTTGCATCCCATAAATTACGAGGGAGAGAGCCATTGCTGAGGTCGCGGTAGCCATTGCCTTTGGTGGCAGGTTGTTTAAGTTTCAATCCTTTTTTAATGCCGTATAAACCTGAGGCTAAACAGGCTGCCATTGCTAAGTACGGATTGCTATCGCTGCCTACCACACGGGTTTCAAGGCGGGTGGCTTTGCTGCTACCTGGTAAAGCGCGTAATGCAACGGTACGGTTGTCAACGGCCCATGTTAAAGTAGTTGGTGCCCATGCGCCTTCAACCAAACGTTTGTAGCTGTTGATGGTTGGTGCAATCATTGGCAAGATGTAAGGCAGGCAATACAATTGCCCGGCAATATAGCTGCGCATTAGTTCACTCATTTTGCTTTTATCCTGGGCATCGTAAAAAAGGTTTTTGCTTGATTTTTTATCCCACAAGCTTTGATGTACGTGTCCGCTACAACCGGGTAGGTTTTCATTAAACTTAGCCATAAAGGTGGCTATGATACCATTGTGGTAAGCAATTTCTTTAGTGCCGGTTTTAAAAATTACGGCGTTATCGGCAGCCTGCAATACGCCACTGTAAGCAATGGCAGCCTCATACACACCGGGACCGGTTTCGGTATGCAAGCCCTCTAAAGGCACACCCAGTTTTTTCATGCCATCATACAAGGCAGTAAAAAAATCGTTGCGGTAACTGCTGCGCAGAACAGAATAACCAAACATACCGGGTGTTAGCGGGGTTAGTTTTGCAAAATTTTTATCGGCTAATGATTGTGGTGTTTCGGCAAAATTAAACCACTCAAATTCCTGGCTGAAATAGGGAGTGTAACCGGCCGTGGTTGCTTCACCAATTACCTTTTTTAGTAATTGGCGCGGGCAAATTTCCAAAGCGCTATCATCATCAGTAATAAACTCGCTTAAAAAGAAAGGCAGGTCATTCTCCCATGGTATTTTGCGGAAGGTGCCTAAATCGAGGATTGCTTTTGCATCGGGGTAGCCGCTGTGCCAACCGGTGTAGCTGTTATTATCGTAGGCTACATCGCCGGCATCCCAACCAAAAACCACGTCGCAAAAGCCGAGGTTGCCTTCAACAATGCCCATAAACTTTTCGGTGCTTATGTACTTGCCGCGCATAATGCCATCAATATCAGTAATGGCCAGTTTCACTTTTCCGGCGGGGTGATTTTTTACGTATTCGAGGATTTGTTTTTCGGTCATATGTACATTTTATTAAAAACATTAATACATTTTACCACAAAGGGCACAAAGAAAAATACAGCACAAAGGACACAAAAGAAATGCATTCATAGTGCTCTTTGTGCCGGCCTTTGTGGCCTTAGTGTTTAACGGGATTTCTTTTTTATCGTTTTACAATTTTAAAAATCAGAAAAGAAACAAGTAAAAGTCCAAAGTAAATCAAAGCTAATTTGAAGTTGTAATAAGTCATTACAATGATAGAAAAAGTTGCAATCACTAAGGCCAGAAAAGGTGAGAGCGGATAAAACGGAACCTTAAAGGGCCGGTTCATTTCGGGCTCTTTATTGCGCAACACAAAAAGCGAAATCATAGCAATGATGTAAAGTGTAAGTGCACCGAATACTGAGAGGATAATGATTTGATCGGTTTTACCGGTTAGCAAGGCGATGATGCCAATAATGGTATTGACGAGGAGCGCATTGGCGGGGGTTTTAAAAGTGCTGTTTACTTTACCTAAAACTTGTGGTGCAAAGCCAACCCTGCCAAATTCGAAAGTTGAACGGCCACCGGCCAATATTAATCCGTGAAAGGAGACAATTAAACCAAACAGGCCGATGGTGATTAGCATATGAAACAAAAAGCTGTTGTCGCCAACAATTTTGGCCATCGCAAGGGGTAAGGGTGAGTCTGAAGTTTCTGTTGTCCCCGTTTTGTAGACTATGTTTTCCCATCCTGAAACACCCACCGCGGCAACAAGCGTTAACGCGCAAAGGCCAATTAAAGTAAGGATGGCTGAGCCAAAACCTTTGCTGATGTCTTTTTGTGGGTTGATGGATTCTTCGGCAACATTAGCTACTCCTTCAATACCCAAAAATATCCATACCGCAAATGGAACTGCGGCGAACATACCGACCCACCCGTTAGGTAGTGCGTTGTGCGTAAGGTTGGCCATTTGAAAATGGGGTAGGGTAACACCGGCAAATAAAATAAGCTCTCCAACAGCTAAAATGGTAATCACCAATTCAAAAATGGCAGCGGCTTTTACCCCATAAATATTGAGGCCCGTAAACATTAAATAAACCGCAATGGCAATTGCCATAACAGGTATTTGCGGAAAAAATAAATTGAAATAAGCCCCTATTGAAAGCGCAATGGCGGTAGGCGCAAAAACAAACTCAATATTTTGTGCCATGCCCGCTATAAAGCCAAAATCTTTACCCAAAGCCCGGTTGGCATAATCAAAAACGCCGCCTGCTTTAGGTATGGCGCAAGCCAGTTCGGAGTAGCTAAAACTGAAGGTAGAATACATCAGTATACTGAACAAAACGGCTATGGCCATGCCCAGCGTTCCGCCATCTTTAAAGCCTGCGTTCCAGCCAAAATACATGCCCGAAATAACATATCCTACGCCCAGTCCCCATAACATTAGGGGGCTAAGGGTTTTCTTTAAACTTTCACTCGTAGCTGGTTGTTCCATTAGCTGCTCTTTCGCAAACAAAATAGGGGTTTTAAATAAGCCAAAATAATTTTCTATTTTTAGCATCTTTAAATTCACAACCATGGAAGCAACCATAACAGGTTCAAAGACAATTCCTATAAGCCCTAACACCAAGTTGGAGGAGATTTTGAACATCTTCAATGCCCAGCAAAAAAACAAGCAGGCGGTTAAAAACGCGCCAATAAAAGAGCGCAAAGCCAAGCTTAAAAAACTGATTGATGCGGTTAATGAATACCGCACCCGTATTCAGGATGCTGTTTATGCCGATTTGCGCAAGCCGGCAGTTGAAACCGACTATGCCGAAATATATAACGTTGTTGCTGAATGCAAACATGCCATTGCCAATTTAGATGAATGGGCCTCGGCGCAAGAGGTAGATACACCTATGCTGTTTATTGGCTCAAGCTCAAAAATAGTGCATGAGCCCAAAGGCAATGCCCTGTTAATGACTCCCTGGAATTATCCTTTCTCTATGCCTACCCAACACGTGGTAGCTGCTATTGCTGCGGGTTGCACTGCAATTATTAAGCCTTCTGAGTTCACGCCACATACATCTGCCCTGGTAAAAGAAATGCTGGGCAAAGTATTTGCTGAAAATGAAATTGCAGTAATTGAAGGCGACCATTCTGTTTCGACCGAATTGCTGAAATTAAAATTCGACCATATTCACTTTACCGGCTCGCCGGCAGTAGGCAAAATAGTAATGCGCGCTGCGGCTGAGCATCTTACTTCGGTTACGTTGGAGTTAGGTGGAAAATCGCCGGTTATTATTGACGAAACTGCCAATATTGATGCAGCCGTTAAAAAAATTACCTGGGGCAAATTTTTAAACTGCGGGCAAACCTGCATTGCCCCCGATTATATTTTGGTGCACGATAGCAAACAGCAGGAGTTTGTAACCAAGCTACGCGATAACGTAAATAAAGTATTTGGCACCGACCCTGAAAGGAGCGCGGATATGGGCCGCATCATTAATAACAAGCACCTGCTTCGCATTAAAGGATTGTTGGATGATGCGGTTAGCAAAGGGGCTAAAATTGAGTTGGGCGGACAAATTAACGAGAGCGATAACTACATTGCCCCAACCATAATTGACAATGTAGCTTTAGATTCGAGGATTATGCAGGAAGAAATTTTCGGGCCGATATTGCCTGTTGTACCTTACCATAATACCGAAGATGCTTTGAACGTTATTAATGGAAAGGAAAAACCATTGGCGCTTTATATCTTCTCAGGCACAAACGCAAAACAGAACTTCTGGTTAGATAATACAACCGCCGGTGGCACTTGTATTAACGATAATGTAGTACACATTACACAGCCCAATTTACCTTTTGGTGGAGTTAACAACTCGGGCATAGGTAAATCGTTTGGCTATTTTGGTTTTAAAGAATTCAGCAATGAGCGCGCGGTGTTAAAGGCGCTGCACAGCGGTAGTGTTATAACCCCGCTTTGGCAGCCTTATGGCAAAATGGCGAAATTTGTAGCCGATTTCATGATTAAATATTTATAAACTTGCCCTGAGAAATAACAGAAATGAATAAAAGAAAGACCATTGCCGGATTTGCCCTTATTGCCTTTGTCGCCGTCATTCTGATTAATATTAGTAGTTGTAAACCCGAAAATAATCCTCAGCCCTTAGAGCCTATTTCTCTCGTTTCGCCCGATACACCTATTTCGCGGTATTTCGGCGGCGATTCTTTCCCGGTAATTATCAAATTTACTACCGATAGGCCCATTAACTGGATTATGGGATTAACCGATGTAGATACGCTGATTGATTCGAGCAATTACACCCCGACTTACGAAGACACCTTATTCCGCAAAAACCTTACTACGCTTAGTCCCCGCCAAAATCTATATACCTACACAGGCAGCTACCATGTGGCCGATTCGCTTTTGCCATTTAGTGTAGTTCGTTTTAAGGTTTCGTTCCAGGCCGGTTCAAATACTTTTGAAACGGGACAAAATTACCCGGTAGGTATTAAGACTTACTCCAAAGAATTTAAGGTTAACGTGCGATAAGACTTAGGCACTACATAAATTATCAAAAACCTTCTGACCAAAATCAATGGCAGAAGGTTTTTTGTTTAATAGCTTTGCATAACAAAATTCGAAGTATGCCTTCATCTAAAGATTTAAGCCACCACCGCCGTAATTACGTAAAGCACGAGTTGATTGAGGGAAACATTTCAAACAATCCCTTCGAGCAATTTGGGCAGTGGTTTGAAGACGCGGGCAAAGCTGAAATGATAGAGCCTAATGCTATGACATTAGCCACAGCAACTACAACAGGCAAACCGTCAGCACGCATCGTATTACTTAAAGCATTTAGCGAAAACGGGTTCGTGTTTTATACTAATTACCATAGCCGCAAAGGCGCCGAACTTGCCGAAAACAACCAGGCCGCCATCCTTTTTTACTGGGATGCAATGGAACGCCAGGTACGTATTGAAGGAATAGTGGAAAAGGTAGAGTTAAAACTATCGGAAGAATATTTTGCCAGCCGGCCATACGAAAGCCGGTTAAGCGCCATTGTTTCTGAGCAAAGCGAGGTAATACCCTCCCGTCAATTTTTAGAAGACAGGCTGGAAGAAGTCAGGAATTTTGGAGTAGTTAAACGCCCTGAAAATTGGGGTGGCTACATATTGAAACCCACTTATTTTGAATTTTGGCAGGGTCGCGCCAGCCGCCTGCATGACCGTATTGTTTACGCCTTTGAAAATAATGCATGGGCTATTAGCCGACTAGCACCCTAGACATTTAAGATTAAAGGGTTTAACATTCCCGGCACCTTTGGTTATTGCTTTATCCAAAAATGGCTATAATTACATCGCGTTGCAGCTATGCGTACAATAACGGCCTTTCTTCTTACTACCCTTATACTCATCAACCTTTTTGGTTTTTACGCCATTTTTATGGTTAAACAAACCGAAATAAAGTCTGAGATGAGAGAAAGTGTAAGCAAATCGAAACCAGCCGGGGTGCGCGAGACTTTATCCTTCCATAAAAACGAATTTGACAAACTGCCTTTTGATGATAATGGTAAAGAGCTTCATTATGAAGGAAAGCTGTATGATGTGGTTACAATAGAAAACACTGACAGTGAAGTAAACGTTACGGTTGAGTATGACGTGAAAGAAACTACCCTGATTGATACACTTATGGGCGAGCTGAATCAACAACAGGATAAAGATCAAACGTCATCGCCATTAAAAGCTTTCCTAAGTCATTTTCAGCAGGATTATATAGCTAACCAACACCACGTTCGTACATTGAAGAACGATAAAATTACAAGCTATTGCGTTGTTAATTCCTCGTATCCGTCATCTACCTTTATGGCCGATAGCCTTACGCCTCCTCCACAGTATATCCTTGTTTAATTGATGATTAAGCCCGTTTCGCGGCATTGACATCCTGGTATTGCATTTACTGCAATGCGGGTGGTCACTTATTATTCATAGTTACAAAACAAGGAAAATGAAAAATTTATATCTGTTTTTGTTTTTTTATTTATCAGTATTAGGTACGGTTGTAGCACAAAATTCTTTAAGTGGTAAGGTTACCGGCATTGGCAAAGACAGCGCCGGCCTGGATGGCGCTTTGGTTTACATTCCCGATTTAAAAACCGGTGGAGTAGTACATGCCGATGGCAGTTATACTATCAACAATTTGCCCAAAGGGAATTATGCGGTTGAGGCCCGCCTGGTTGGGTACGGCCGCCAAATTATTACGGTAAACATTAGTGGCGCCACTATGCAAAATTTTGAACTTGCGCAGGCAACTATTAACGAGGAGGAAGTAGTAGTAACCGGAAACTCTAAAGCAATTTCGCGAGACCAAAATCCACAGCCGACTACCGAGGTTAACAGCGATTACTTCAATGAACACTCGGCAACTAACGTTATTGATGCTATTGCGCTTGCACCCGGTGTTTCGGCAATTACCGATGGCCAGAGTATTTCAAAACCAATAATAAGGGGCCTGGGTTATAACCGGGTATTAACTGTTAGCGACGGTGTTACAATGGAAGATCAGGCATGGTTTGATGAGTTTGGTATTGAAGTTGACCCCGATGCTGTAGACCGTGCCGAAATTTTAAAAGGGCCCGCTTCATTAGCCTACGGGTCCGATGCAATTGCGGGGGTTGTGAACCTGATACCGGAAGCGCCATTGGCCGAAGGACAGATAAAAGGCGAAATCGCTAGTAATTATCAAACCAATAACGGGTTGGTAAAAAACATGTTTAAAATTGGCGGCACTAACAGCGGTATTAGCTGGGGCGGCCGTATTGATTATACTTTGGCACACGCATACCAAAACGCTTACGATGGCTATGTGCTGAACACCCAGTTCAACAATTTTAATGTTGACGGTAATTTAGGCATACACCGCAAATGGGGTTATATGCAGGTGCGGGCAAGCTACTTTAGCCTTTATACTGGTATTGTTGATGGTTCAAGAGATTCTGCAGGGAATCAACTACGCGCTATATATGAGGCCGATGTGGATACTGCGGGACCGGTTGAACGGCCCGCAACCAACCAGGAAGCTCGCTCTTATACCCCGTTTGTAATATACCAGCACATACAGCATACCAAGGTTATTTTGGATAATAGTTTTGCTGTGGGTAACGGACGTATTAGCGCCATATTTTCTTTCCAAAGAAATCAGCGCCAGGAAATAAACGACCCTACTCAACCTAACACGGCCGATATTTACTACTACTCAAACGCTGCTACTTACGATTTGCGTTACGTATCGCAAAACTGGAGCGGCTTCGATTTCTCGGCTGGTATAAATGGTGCTTACCAGTCATCGCAAAGCTTAGGTACCCTAATGCTGATACCTAATTATAACCTGTTTCAGATTGGTGGTTTCGTTATTGGCAACTATAAATACAAAGGCCTAACCGTTAGCGGTGGCATACGTTATGATGAACGCATGTTTACCGGTGTTGACCATTGGATTGACTCAACTACTCAGCAACCGGTTGCTGCTACAGACCCAAACGCATTTCATGAGTTTACCGGCTTCAAGTCAAAATTCGGGGGCATATCAGGCAGTGTCGGTGCTACCTATAACTTTAAGCACGATGTGTATATTAAAGCTAATCTCGCCAGTGGCTTCAGAGCGCCGAACGTGGCTGAGTGTGCAGCAAACGGAGTGCATGATGGAACTGTTGTATGGGAGTTGGGCGACCCTAACCTAAAGCCGGAGCAAAGCCTGGAAGAAGACCTTGCAATAGGCATGAATGACAAAAATGTAAGCTTCGAGGTAGACGCTTTTAATAACAGCATCAGCAACTTTATTTTTGCGCAAGGTTTATTAGGTGCCGATGGCACCGACTCCATCAACAACACACTAACAACCGCCGGCTTAGGCGATGCACCGGTGTTTAAATACACCCAGGGCAGCGCCGAACTTTACGGTGGCGAAGCGATGTTGCACATTCACCCCGTAGCTGCTTCGTGGATTGAACTTTACTCTTCATTCAGCATGGTTATGGGTGGCTTAACCAAAGTGCACGATGCAACCGGCGCACTGGTAAAAGCTCCTGATTCTATTCGCGTGCTGCCTTTTGTTCCGCCAATGAGGCTTACTGCCGATTTGAGATTTAACCTCAATAATTTTGTAAAAGGCTCAGCAATGGATAAAGCCGTAAAACGCACTTACGTAAAAATCGGTTTCCAATATTGCTTCCAGCAAAACAAAGTATACCAGCAATACGATGTTTACAACGGTATTACTCAAGGCGCTTTAACACCCGAGCAAATTACAGCCAGCACATCAGCTACCAAAGGCTACTTTTTGCTAAACCTGGGCGCCGGTGGCGATATTCAAACGCATAAAGGCCATACGGTTGCCCGGTTATTCCTGGCCGTTAACAATGTGCTTAACACCACCTACATGGATTACATGAACCGCTTTAAATACGCACCGGTAAACCCGCTAACCGGTAGGGTGGGTGTATTTAACATGGGTAGAAACGTGAGCATAAAGCTCGATATACCATTAGACTTTAAGAAGGGATAGACTCGGTCCCATTGTTTTGTATTTCCAAAAGCCGTCCGTTATTGCGGGCGGCTTTTTTGTTTCGATAAATCGCTGCTGCTAATTCTTTACTTTTATAGCGGCCATGTAAAAAGCCTTGCTGCATGAAAATCCTGAAAATTGTTTTTGCCCTTGTAGTTTGCCTTTATATCGCAATACTGGTAATTGCCTTTTTATTTCAGGACAAGCTTGTTTTCTTTCCCCAACCGCTTGCGCGGGATTATCGTTACAACTTATCCGATAGTGACAAAGAAGTATTTATTCCAACCGCGGATGGCAAATTGGTTAATGGCATTTTATTCCACCGTGCGGGCAATCAAAATGTAGTGCTGTACTTTCACGGTAATGGTGGGTCATTGGATTCGTGGCAACAAACCTCGGAAGATATCCTTCCGCTGAACTGTGATTTGCTGATTATCGACTATCGTGGATACGGTAAAAGCACTGGGGCGTTTTCTGAGAAGGGGTTTTATGAAGATGCGCATGCGGCTTATAAATTTTTAATTCAGACAGGTTATAAGCCCGATCAAATTATTGCCTATGGCCGTTCGTTGGGAACCGGCGTTGCTATGCAATTGGCAATTGCCGAAAAGGTAAAAGCGCTTATTCTTGAATCGCCTTATACCAACCTTCCCGGCCTGGCGGCGGAATCAATGCCGTATCTCTTACCCCAACTTTTACTTCGTTATAAGCTCAATACCTTAAAGAGGGCAAACAAGTTACAGGTTCCGGCTCTTATCATTCATGGTACCAGCGATGAGCTAATACCTGTGGCGCAAGGGCAAAAGGTGTACAATGCAATTTCCTCCCCCAAAAAGCTACTCTTAATTAATGGCGGAGGGCATAATAACTTAAGTCAATTTCCAGAACACTTTAAAGGCATAAAGGATTTTATTAACACATTACCTGAGTAATAGTATTGGGTAAAAATCAAAAGAGCCACTCAATTTGAGTGGCTCTTTTGATTTAAAATATAGAAGGCCTATTTATTTGAACCCGCTTTTAACCCCGGGTGTGGTGCCGGTGGATTGCTATCGCCGTTTTCACCTTCGTTAGAGTAGCGGAACTCAACCTTGTTCTTCAACTTCTTCTCAAACGGAGTGCCCTCGGCAGCTTTTTTACCGCCCTGGTATTTAATAATAAACCTGTCGCGTGATAAGCCATATTTCTCAACCAGGTAATCTACCGCTGCATTAGCGCGGTTCCAACCTAACTGCTCATTGTACTTCTGGTCATTGCGCGATTCATCATAACCGGTAACTACGAGCTTAGTATCAGGGCACATTTGCATCCGCTCAGCCACCTGGTGCAGGTTACCGTAGTATTGCGGGTCGAGGTAATATTTATCGGCATCAAACATTACAGCAGGTAACTCAATCTTCGAGCAGTCGTAAATAGTAGTGCCCTTCTTCTTGGTGCCATTATCTACATAAAGGCCATTAGACCCGTTTTGACCATTCTTGCCGTCCTGTCCATTCTTGCCGTCCTGCGAGTTTTGACCATTCTTACCATCCTGGCCATTAACACCATTCTGTCCATTAGCGCCATCAACACCATTCTTACCATCCACCGGAATTCTGCTTCTGCCTGCAGTATCGCAACAAGGATTTGGAGGAATAATAGCCATGCCGTCTGAGTCGATAGGATAACCCGGAGGTGAGAATGGTTCTTTATCCAAACAATCAATAATGCCATCGTGATCGCTATCTAAAGCAACACCATGGGCATCAACAGGGCAGCCTTTTTTGGTGTTAGGTTCCCTATCAAGGTAATTAGGCACACCATCATCATCATCATCCTTAAACATCTGGTCCATCAGCGATTGAGGATCAACCTCGCCCAGTTTTCTATAAGTGTGGTAAACAGGGTTTAACCAGTACATCGGCTCAGTTCGGTTTTTACCACCCAGGTGAATGTTTACGTTAATAGAGGTATACCCAATATTATCATAGTGGCTCACCAAAGCAGGGTGCTCATCTTGCTGCCACCTATAACCGTCAACATGCGCTTGCGTAAATAGTATGCGCTCTTCAATCCCTAAAGTAACCCACTTCGATATGTGGAATTGAACTCCAATTCCTGCAGTTGCAGTGGGGTCAAACTCCCAGTTTTTCACACCGAACTTGTCATTTTCGTGATCTGCCAGCTCGTGATAACCCCCGTTATAAATAGAGCTTAATAAAGCAAGCGCTTGTTTACGTTGATTTACTACCCGCGAGTTAACGTTGTTATTATTGTTTGTCTGGTAAAGCTCTTCCACCTGTGAGAAGTCATATACGTGCCCGTTTTTATCAAGGGCATCGGTGTAGGTAGTAAAGAAAAAGCCGCTAATTCCACCAAGCACGTAAAAGTTTACAAAATTTCTTTCTTTATGAAAATTGATGTTGCCAATATTAAAAACACCCTCCAGGTGCATTTCATGTACCCAGGCCCGGTAATTGTAAAAAAACAAATGGTTCATGTTAATGCCGGCAATGGTTTTCGACGGCAACAGGTTGGGGTTTGAGTAATAGTTGACCCTTGAGTCAAAGCCCCCGTTCAAAGCCTTATTAAACTCCAGGTTTTCGTTGGGCTGGTAGTCGCGGCCGGTCAACATCATAAAATTATATCCCCCGCGTAACGAGAAAAAGTACCCCAATGCCTTTCGTATAGTAAATCCCGCTCCAATATTTTCGAACACACCCGGCCCACTAATGTAGGGCTTTACGTTACCACTCAAAAGCGCCGAACCTATATTAATCCCCAACTCCCACTGATCTTTAGGCCGCGCGGGGAAAGCGTACTGTCGGGCCAAATAGCTTTTCTGCTGCTTTTCTTTTTTCTTGCCCTTTTGATAAACTGCCGAATCAAGGTCGTATCGTGGCATTAATGGGGTAGAGATTTCTTTTCTTTGATAGAAGTTATAGTTTTTAGATTCCATATCAGGCTTCATAAACTGAGTCTGATTCTGAATGTCCTTCTTGTGTTTTGTTGGAGTCGTATCTGCGGGTGCGGTACCTTGATCAGTAACCACAGGAGCCGGTGCATCATACATGGGTTGCGCTGGCTTAGCACTGTCGCTTGCAACAACCGGGTGTTCACCATCAGCTGGTGTTGTAGCTGGAGATGAAACTGCAGGATCGGACGATACAGGGGCAGAAGGAGTTAAACCTGAATTTCCTGAATCTACAGCAGAGGCCGGTGATATCTGCACGGGGGTAATAACAGCAGGTTCGCTTTTAGCAGGTGCCTGGGTTGAATCGGGTGCCTGCGCATATATACTAACAGCAGTAAACGAAAACAAAAAAATCAATAATGATTTTGTAAAATTTCTCATAATCCGGATTGATTTTAATACCACACTCTTAGCAAATAAAACACGCGCGTTTCAAAACTGCAACATTTGGGCCGGCTACAGGTAGGCAAATTAAACAAAAAAAAGCCAATTTGGGAAGCCTGTTTGCTTGCACGGGCAAATGGTTTTACCCAAAAATCGTTCATTGCACCTTTTTAATAGACGAATGAGGCAAGATTACAAGTGAATTCATGACCGTTAAACCTCAACATTAGCCCGCAAAATGGTTCCATCCCTGGGCCTTTAATGGATGTCGGTTGTTGCTTTTGGTTATTAGTATATAACCGGCTTCTTTTTTGGTAATCTGCCCGATTACCGAAAAAGTTTCGTTGCCCGCTAATTTGGTCTCATCCTGGGGTTCAATAGTAAAAAGTAGCTCATAATCCTCTCCACCGTTAAGGGCACAGGTAATTGGGTCAAGGTTAAATGTAAGGGCCATTTGGTAGGTCTCTTCGCTCAAGGGGACTTCGCCCTCCAATATTTCACACCCTACGCCACTTTGAGTGCAGATATGCATAATATCCGATGACAATCCATCACTCAGGTCCATCATCGAGGTGGGCTTAATCTCAAACTCCTTAAAATATTGAATAACATCTTTTCTGGCTTCAGGTTTTAGTTGGCGGCCTATTAGGTAATCTGCATCCTCAAGCTCGGGTTGCAGGTCCGGGTGCTCCAAGTAAATTCTCTTTTCCCGCTCTAAAATTTGCAGCCCTAAATAAGCAGCTCCCAAATCGCCTGTTACACATATCAGGTCACCTTCTTTAGCGCCGTTGCGATAAACCAGTTCATCAAAATTAGCTGTACCAATGGCTGTTACTGAAATTACCAGGCCCGATAATGAGGACGTGGTGTCTCCGCCAACCAAGTCAACCTTATAGTGCTCGCATGCCAGTTTAATACCGGCATAAAGTTCATCCAACGCTTCAACCGTAAAGCGCGATGACAATGCCAGCGAAACCGTTATTTGTTGCGGTTCGGCATTCATCGCATAAATATCGCTTAGGTTGACTACTACACTTTTGTAGCCAAGGTGTTTAAGCGGTGTGTAAACCAAGTCAAAGTGAATGCCTTCAACCAGTAAATCGGTACTTATTACTGTTTTTTTACCAAGGCTATCAATAACCGCGGCATCATCGCCTACGCCTTTAATAGTTGAAGCGTTTACCGATTGAAAACCGCTTGTAAGCCGGTTTATTAAACCAAACTCACCCAGGGTACTAATAGGGGTTACTTTCTTATCTTCTGCCATAACATCTTTTGATTCGGCAAGATTACTATATTAGAACTCAATTAAGAAGAATGATTTGAGATAGCCGGGGTTATTCCAACTGGCTCATACTCAGTTACCAACGCATTAAGCATGGTCGTACCCGATAAAAAGCGCCTTCAGTATTTTAGCTGGCTTACCCTTTTAGGTATGAGCGCCATTGGCATTTTACTAATAAGTTACCTTCAAAAGCGCGATGTACAAACCGTGCTTTTGGGTGGTAAACCGTATTATGCCCAGGTGCTAAGCGGCTTGTTTTTCGGTAGCTTGTCTGCCTTGCTCGCAATTTTGTTAATACGGGGTAAAAAATTTAAAGGCGTCCGCAGTTTTTTCGAAAACCTGATGCATGAATTAAATCCATCGGTTTTTAATATCCTGTTTTACTCATTTTGTGCCAGCGTAGGCGAAGAGGTGCTTTTCAGGGCAGGGATACAGCCGCTTCCCTATATTGGCATTTGGCCGGCATCGGTGCTGTTTGTTTTGTTACATGGATATATCAACCCTTCAAATATTCGCCTAAGTATTTATGGCTTCTTTTTGATTGTCATTTGCTCGGGCTTCGGGTACCTCTTTAAATTTTTCGGGCTTACCTCAAGCATTGTTGCTCATTTTGTTTACGATGTGGCCATGTTTAGCATGCTCAAATATGCGCATCGCCCTGCAAATGGTGGCGCAAAGGCCATTTAACGGTAAACCGCCCATTTCCACAAAAAATTTTCTCACATTATGCACAATAACTTTTTGTTAACGAATGCTGACGAAGTGTAAGAAGTTTTTCTCTTCTTTGCGCCTTATTGAAAAACCCTTAGAAATCTCTCCAAAGCATGGCTTTGTTCAACTTTTTAACTCAGGAAATTGCCATTGACCTTGGCACGGCCAACACCCTCATTATCCATAACGATAAGGTAGTTGTTGACCAACCATCAATTGTAGCCATTGACCGCCGAACCGATAAAGTAATAGCTGTGGGCCAAAAGGCCATGCAGATGCATGAAAAAACTCATGCCAATATTAAAACCGTACGTCCGCTAAAAGATGGTGTAATTGCCGATTTCCGCGCTGCCGAAAGCATGATACGTGAAATGATTAATATGATTTACGGTGCTAAGAAGCCCATGTTTCCTCCGCGGTATCGTATGGTAATTTGTATCCCATCTGGCATTACCGAAGTTGAAAAACGCGCAGTAAAAGACTCTGCCGAGCAGGCCGGTGGCCAGGAAGTAAAGATGATACATGAGCCAATGGCGGCCGCTATCGGTATTGGTATTGATGTTGAAGAACCCAATGGCAATATGATTATTGATATTGGCGGTGGAACTACCGAAATCGCCGTTATTGCATTGTCAGGTATTGTTTGCGACCAGTCTATTCGCGTTGCGGGCGATGAATTTACCCTCGATATTGTTGATTACATGCGCCGCCAGCATAACATGTTAATTGGTGAAAGAACAGCCGAAATGATTAAAATAAATGTAGGCTCAGCACTTACAGATATTGATACCCCACCCGATGACTATGCCGTTAACGGCCGCGATTTGATGACCGGTATCCCTAAGCAGATTATCGTTTCTTACTCTGAAATTGCCCACGCTATCGATAAATCAATTTCAAAAATTGAAGAAGCAATTTTGAAGGCCCTCGAAACTACACCTCCTGAATTAGCAGCCGATATTTTTAAAACCGGTTTATATCTAACCGGTGGTGGTGCATTGCTGCGTGGCCTCGACAAACGAATCGGACAAAAAACAAAGCTACCCGTGCATGTTGCCGAAGACCCTTTGCGCGCCGTTGTAAGAGGTACCGGTATTGCGCTAAAGCATATCGACAAGTTCACATTCCTGATGGATGATTGATTAAGCTGAGTAGACCGGGGATAACATATAAAGCATGTATAACTTATTTCGATTTTTTCTACGTTATCATCTCTTTATACTGTTTATTTCACTCGAGGTTTTTTGCTTCTACCTTACCTATCGTTCTCAAAAATATAACCAGGCAGCTTACAGTAATTTTGCAAGTGGTGTTAGTGGCCGCATGTACGAAAGCTACACCGGCATTACCGATTACCTGTACCTTAGAAAAATGAGCGATAGCCTGGTGAACGAAAACGCAGCCCTCCGTCAAAAGCTTATTGAGTCTAAATTTGATAACCTGGTTGATTCGGCCAGGACGATTGATACCACAGGCCGCTACGTACAGCACTTTACCTACATAACCGCCAGGGTAATTCGCAACTCAGTTAACCAGGCCTCAAATTTAATTTACTTAAACAGGGGTAAACTACAGGGGTTAACTCGACAAATGGGGGTCTTCAATTCAAACGGCATTGTGGGCCAGGTAATAGGCGTTACTGATAATTATGCGGCCGTAATGAGCGTTTTAAGCAAAGATTTTAAAGTAAGTGCTAAGCTTAAAAAAAGCGAGTACTTTGGTAACATGCATTGGGATGGTATCAATTCAACAACAGCAACATTAGAAGAAATACCGAAGCATGTGCCGGTAAAAATTGGTGATACCATTGTTACAAGTGGGTTTTCAGAATTATTTCCGCGCAATATTATGATTGGCACTGTAAAGAAGGTAATGATGAAACCGGATAAGAATTTTTTGGATATTACGGTCAATCTTTCAACTGATTTCGGCAACCTGAGTTATGTATATGTAGTAAAGAATATGCGACGCAATGAATTACAATTATTAGACAGTCTTGTAAAAAGAAATGATTAATCAAATACCTATTAATCTCTTACGGTTCATCTTTTTGTTGCTGGCTCAACTGCTCATTTTCAGCAATGTAAACTTTAGCTCGTTTATTAATCCTTATGTCTTCCCTTTGTTTATTTTATTGCTGCCCTTCGAAACACCCCGCTGGTTATTAATGCTGCTGGGGTTTTCAGCCGGGTTTGCACTCGATGTATTTCTTGGCTCAATGGCTATGCATGCAGCGGCAGGCCTGCTTATAGGCTATTCAAGGCCTTTTTTGATTAGCATTATTACCCCAAAAGGAACCGAGTTTGAAATAAGCCCCAACGTTTATGCCCAGGGCCTTACCTGGTTTGTTGTTTATTTAGGAGTTGCCACTACGGTTTATCTCACCTTCTATTTTTTAATGGAGGCGGCAACCTTTCTAAACCTGTTTTTCCTTGTCCTCAAAGTTATTTTAAGCGTTATTATGTCGGTGGCTTTTATGCTTATCTTTCTGTATCTTTTTTCATCGAAAAAGCAGAGAAGATTTGTTTAAGATTTGCTTAATCGGTTGCTACAAATTGGTTAAAAAACCTAAAGTAGCAGGGCAAATAACTATGTATATTGGACGTGCTTAAAACTATAAGAACAGCGGTTGCGTTTTAAGCTTGCAAATACGATAAGAGGTAATAAAACCAGGTTGTAGTGTTTCGAAATTCTGTTGGGAAGTAAACCAACGCGGGTGTTGTGAGTAAAGATATATTTAAAAACAGGTATAATATTGTCCAGGCAATCATCGTAACGTTTGCCGTCATTTTTGTGCTGCGGTTATTCTACCTGCAGGTTATAGACCGTAAGTACGTATCGCTGGCACGTAACAATGCAGTTAAGGAGCTCGATGTTTATCCTACCCGCGGTTATGTTTACGACCGCAACGGCGAGTTAATAGTTTACAACGAAGCTATTTACGATTTGCTGGTAATTCCCCGTCAGGCTAAGGGTATTGATACCGTTAAACTTTGTGAGCTATTGGGTATTGGTAAAGACGATTACATAGCCCGTATGGCCACTATGCATAGCGCCAAAGGGTTTTCTTCTTACAAGCCGAATGTATTTATGAAACAGCTTTCGCTGAAAGACTATTCGCGCTTACAGGAGTACCTTTATCTTTTCCCGGGTTTTTACGGGCAGGTTCGTACCATCCGCAAATACCCACACCGGTGCGGTGCCACTATTTTGGGCGATATTGGCGAAGTTGATGACAGGCAAATAGAGGAATCGAAGGGATATTATAAACCCGGTGATTATGTAGGGAAAAGTGGAATAGAAAAAGTGTATGAACACGAATTAGGAGGCAAGCGCGGCAAAAAATTTGTTTTTGTAGATGTGCACAATCGCGAAATGGGAAGCTTCAACAATGGCTACTTTGATACCATTGCAAGATCCGGAGATAATGTAATTACTACTCTTAACATTAAGCTACAGGAATACGCCGAGAAACTGATGGCTAACAAAAAAGGCAGCATTGTTGCTATTGAACCCGGCACCGGCGAAATTTTGGCGCTTGTAAGCAGCCCCGGTTACGACCCTAACTTATTGTGTGGTGCTGTGCGTGGCGAGAACTTCAAAAGTTTACTAACCGATTCGTTATTGCCCCTTTATTCGCGCCCTACATTAGCAACTTATCCTCCGGGTTCAGCTTTTAAACCGGTGGTAGCCCTTATTTCTTTGCACGAGAAAGTGCAGGGTATTAACTACACCGTGCCTTGCAATGGTATGTATATTTTTGCAGGCTTATCGCTGCATTGTTCTCACCACCATCCTTCGGCCACTAACATCCAGTACGCGCTTGAGCAATCATGCAATCCATATTTTTGGCAAACATTTCGTAATGCTATTGAAAACAGGGCCTTTGGTTCAACGGGCGAGAGTTATGGCAAGTGGGTAGAACTTTGCCACAGCTTCGGGCTGGGTATACGCACCGGTGTTGATTTGCCAAGCGAAGTGAGCGGTAACATACCTACCGTTCATTATTTCAACAAATTATATGGCGAAAACAGGTGGCATTCGGCCAATATTATTTCGTTGGGCATTGGCCAGGGTGAAATATTGGTAACGCCTATACAACTTGCAAATTTATATGCCTGCATAGGCAACCAGGGTTATTACATTACCCCACATATAGTAAAAAGAATAACCGATCCCGAAACCAACAAGGATCTAACCCGCCATTACGAAAAGCATACCGCATTAATTGATGCAGAACATTTTCCGCCGGTTGTTGAGGGCTTGTTTGATGTGGTTGAAGCCGGAACTGCACGAGCCGCCCACGTAAACGGTATTACCCTTTGCGGAAAAACCGGCACCGCTCAAAATCCGCACGGCGATAACCACTCCATGTTTGCAGGTTTTGCGCCTAAAGACACGCCTAAAATTTCTATCGCTGTTATTGTAGAAAATGGCGGCTTTGGTGCCGATTATGCCGCTCCTATTGCAAGCTTACTGGTCGAAAAATATTTGAATGACACCATTCAAACCAGCCGCTTACCGCTTGAGAAGCGAATGATGGAAGGAAACTTGTTGAGCAAATACGGGGTTAAAACAAACAAGACTTTGAAAATGAATTTAGAGGGTGAATAAGAAAGCGGAATAGAATTAATAAACGTGGCGAGAAACGAATCATTAACAGGTAAAATTGACTGGATAACAGTAATGCTATATGCGGCGCTGGTATTTATAGGCTGGGCCGTTATATACTCTTCGGTTTACACCGATGAAGGCAAAAGCATTTTCAATGCCACAACAAATAGCGGCAAACAGTTTCAATGGATGATTGGTTGCGTAATTATTGGCGCTATAATTCTAATTGTCGACTCACGGTTTTATGTAACTTTTGCTTATCCCATATTTGGCTTTATGCTGCTGTTCGCAACATCGGTTATGTTTATTGGCACCGTGGTAAAGGGTCAGCGCAATTGGATACACATCGGAAGCTTTTCCATGCAGCCTTCCGAGCTGCTAAAATTTTCAGTAAGCCTTGGGGTGGCCAAGTTTTTATCGGGCCTCAACGTTGATATCCGCAAATGGAAAGACAAGTGGAAGATATTTGCCGTTGTATTTGTTCCTGCGGCTATTATTTTAATTCAAGGCGATGCCGGCTCAGCAATTGTTTTCTCTGTATTTGCTCTTGTACTTTTTAGAGAAGGCCTTGAACCGTACTTTTTGATTGTTGGAGCAGCAGTTATAACACTTTCTGTTATGGCACTGGTGCTTAGCCCGGCTATTATTGCCGCGGCGCTGGCCGCCATAACTGCGCTACTTATTTACCAGTTAAAAAAGAAAAAGAAAATAATCTGGTACATCGTTGGTATTTATTTGCTTTCAACCGGCTATGTGTTTTCGGTTAACTATGGCTTTAATAAAGTTTTGAAGTCGCACCAAAAAGACCGCATTAATGTATTGCTGGGTAAGGAAGTTGAAAATGGTAAGGATTGGAACATCAGGCAATCAATAATTGCCGTAGGGTCCGGTGGGTTTTGGGGCAAAGGGTATTTAAACGGCACCCAAACAAAACTGAAGTTTGTACCCGAGCAGAGCACTGATTTTATTTTTAGTTCGATAGGAGAGGAGTTTGGATTTGTTGGTAGTACTTTCCTGGTGCTTATTTATCTCGCACTGTTTTATAGGTTGCTGTACCTGGCTGAGCGACAACGATCCAAATTCAGCCGTGTTTACGGTTACTGTGTTGTAGGCATTTTATTTTTTCACTTCCTTATTAATATGGGTATGGCCATAGGCGTCGCACCGGTTATCGGTATCCCGTTGCCATTTATAAGTTATGGCGGGTCCTCATTACTGGCGTTTACCATCCTCCTCTTTGTATTTATCCGCCTTGATACTCAGCGCTACGAGCAAATGAGATAAATTTTTGATGTGCAACGTTAGCTATCTTTTCAATAGCCCCTTCAATACAAACTTTGCTCTTGTAGTGAGCCCAAGTGGCTTTAGGGTTGAAATAGAACTTGCATGGTAATGCGTATAAGCGTTTACCCCAACATGCTCGGTCATGTTATAATTTACGTTCAGCCAAAAATCAGCCAGTTTGTGTTCGTAATAAGCCTGGCTAAAAAACATGTCATAATTTTTAGCTGAAAATAGTTTTTCTAATAGCTTCTTGCATTGCAATAAATATTGGTCGCTGTGCTCGTAATTTTGGTAGGCAATTTCTCTAAACAAATCTAAATCGTCATTATTAACCTTCACGCCCATTATCTCAAATAGCCTTGTCTTTACCCGGTAACTATTAGCTACTTGAATATCCGAATATTTGTGCGACACTTCATTTTCGTGCTGCCGGACTTTATACAGCACTTGTTGAACATTAGCCAGTTTGGTAACGGTCGATATTCTGCTCCACAACTCATAATCTTCAGCGTGCGAAAAATCAGGATTAAAATAAAGCCCGTGTTTTTTCAAAACAGAAGTGCGAAACATGCAAGTGCCGTGCGATAAATGAATTTGATAAAGATGCTTAAAGCAAATAGTCGAATGATCGGCTGAATAGCGCGAAGAGCCTACAATCTTGTCGCCATTAAAAGTATCGAACCAGGTACCGCATAAACCAACCGTCTGGTCATTCTCCATTAACTCAAACTGCAATTGCAACCTTGTCGGCAGGCTTATATCATCTGCATCCATACGGGCAATGTATTTCCCGTTTGCCAAATCAAAGCCTTTGTTAAGCGTAGCAATCAGTTTTAAGTTGCTTTCGTTTTTGTAATAGCTAATGCGCGGGTCGGTATAGCTCTTAATTATTTCTTCCGACCGGTCGGTTGAACCATCGTTTATAATTACAAACTCAAAATCGGTAAACGTTTGATGCAGCATGCTATCAATGGCCTCGCGCAAAAAAGGTTCGGCATTGTAAACCGGCATTAATACTGTTATCGGTATTTTACTCATCGTGTTAGCGGTAATATTAAACACTTATGGGCAAATATTATTCCTCATCTAACTCGTAAAGCACATAGCCTTTAAGCTCGTAGGTTGAAACCGCGACCTTTGCGGCTATGGCAATTTTAACCTCTGGTAGCATCTGCTCGTTCTTTATTTCCAAAAACTGCATGGCCTGCCCGCAGGCAATAAATTTTGCGCCTGCGTCCTCTAACTCATGTATCACCGCGGTGTTGGGGTTATCTATTTTAAATTCTTGCTTAAATGCCTCACTATTAAACAAGGCATACAAGGCCTTACCATGAGTAACAATTACCATGTCTATTTGGCTTTTGGGTATGCCAGCGGCTACATGCAGGTTTAATATTCTTCCGGCTTCTGCAAGGCCTTTATTTAGTTCCTTTACTTTGTCAGGCTCGCTACTGCCTATGCCAAGGCTTATCAGTAGTTTGTACCTTATCGTGCTATCAGGTTTTTCGGTAACGCCCGGTACCGGCAATACGCCACAGCTTACACCCGATTTAACCACAGGGTACATCCCTTTTGCCTTAAGTTTAGCCTCGCGTTTGGCCGCTGCATCTTTCTTATCGGTAGTTTGCGCTGAGGCCCCAAATGTTGCTGCCAGGCAAAATAATAGGGCGATTAATTTTAGTTTCATAATAGAGTTTGAGGTTTTCGAATATAAGGTGTTTTATTGAAGGAGTTATTTGGCTATTAATCGTAACACGCTGCAGGTATAAAGCCATGGCTTTAGTCCAAATATGCACACCGCCATTTTATTAATCATCGGTTTTCGTAATTTCGTTGGCTTGCATAAAATCCGGGCGATTAAATAAATAGCTGAAGTAGTGGCCAAAGAAAAAAGACATCAACATCAGGATAAAGCGCAAAAGAAGCCTACTCATACCTTTGAAGGGTTTACTTCGGGCTCTTTCTTTCGTAATGCGGTTATAATTTTTGTTTTGAGCCTGGTCTTTATTATTATGTATAACTTAAATGGTAACAGGGCCGAATTGCCCGATCTACATAATGAGCTAAGTGACCTTAAAGAGCGGCCGGGTGACCATAGCCAGCGCATGAGCGAAATTGCGCACCGCCTGCACGATATTGAAACCGATACGGGGTTTGTAAAGAGTTTGTTTGTTGGCTATTTTGATGACATTCACTTTGTTGCCTTTGGTATACAAGAACAATTGGATAATGCTACTTCCGAAATTAAGAAGCTGAAAGCCCAGTTCGGAAACGACAACGATGGCTACATAACCAGGGAAGATAAATTAAGATTTAAGGTTCATACCTATTTGCTTATGGACTTAATTAACTCCAATTGCCCTCCTAACTCAGTCATTCTTTTGCCCCCGGCCGATTCGCTGGCATCCAGTTCAAAATGGAATTTTGTTTACGACCCTATGTGGGTTGAATACTTTATTTATCCCCGCTTATGCATCGCATCGGGTAGGGAAGCTGAAAACCCTGAATTGGCTAAACGAATTACACATGTACTAATAGTAAAAGGAATAGGCTACGATAAATTGAGGTACGATGTGCCTGCCGATAAGCGCGAACCGTTGTGCCTGTTGCCCATTAATAAACCAAAAGATAACACTCAAACTTCAAACTAATGCTGCTGGTAGGAATTTTATTGTGTTACTTACTTGGCTGTTCAGTACTGTTCGCCATTGGCAAGAAATATACCCTGCCCGAAATAATCGGCTTCTCTTTTTTAATTGGTATTGGTATCGAATCTGTATTTCTGTTCGTTCTTGACGTGGTGCAAATGCATTATTCCACTACAATATTGATTGGCCTTAACCTGTTATGCATAGTTGCCCTTACCTATAAGTACTCGGTTAATGTGCAGTATTTAAAAGATAGGCTTTCTGCTTTCGTACCTAAACCTAATACGATAAACTACGTGGCATTATTTCTGTTCTGTATTATCGCCTACCTGTTTTACGCTATTATGCTCAAAAACCTTTTTTGGCCACCGGCCGAAGGGGATAGCATAACCTCATTCGACAAGCTGGGCCGAATTATGGCTATTGAGGGCAAGCTTAAAATAAGCTTGTTCCAATATAACCTGCAGGGCGCCGCAGGTATATACCCTCCACTGTTTCATGGTAGCTTTGCCTATGTTTATATTTTCGGCGCCGAAACTCCTAAAATTATTATCACCCTCTTTTTTCTTTCGTTGCTATTGCTGTTTTACCAGTTTGTTAAGAGTTATGTAGGGGCCACGGCGGCCATGCTTTTTACATTGATATTAATGGCTACACCCGAGTTATACGCACACGCGGCACTGGCCCTGGGCAATATGCCTACTGCGGCTTACATCTGTGCGGGAGTGCTGTCAATTTATACATGGATGGACAAAGGCGACAAAAAATATTTTTGGCTGGGTGCTATAATGATGGGCTTTACCGTTTGGATACGAAGCGATGCAATAGCTTTTGTTGCCGCATCTTTGTTTATAGTTTTTCTGTACACATTGAAGAGCAAAGACTTTAAGCGCTTGCTTTTGCTTGGCGCTTTCACCATCATTCCTTTTATAGGTTGGTTGTTATATGTAAAGCTAAAAATTGAAATGCCGCAGGCCAGCCGTTTTAACTTTGCCATTGGTTATAGTGCCGAAAGAATGAGCACCATGCTGGGTTATATAAAGGCATATTTATGCGCCGTTTCCTATCGCGAGGTGCACGGCGGTCAGCTATTCGGAATCGTTTTTATAAGCTTCTTTACAGCCCTTTTAATAAATATCGGATTGACATTTAAAAATGGGGCAAAAAGCATTTTCGGTAACCATAGTTTTCTACTCCTTTTCATTGCTGTATCGTTTGCTCTTTATTTTACTGAGTTCTACCTTATTAACGAGGATGTTCAGGCGGCTACAATTGCTTCGTTAATGGCCAGCTCATTTAAGCGAGGTATGTTTTACTTTATTCCGTTGGTGCTGTTCTATACAGCAACATGTTATAGCTCTAAAGTTGTATTTGATAAGCTGGAGAAATACAGAACCGCCTCTTAATTATATGAAATCAACGTACGTTATATTGTTTTTTGTTATCGCACTTGGTTTACAGCTAAGCGCTCAGTCTGATTCGTCTTCTACAAGAAAGAATCTTCCTCCCAAATACGGCCAAAGGGACTCGCTTTATGCTGCAAAACTTAACTACACAGGTAATTTAATGATAGCCGGTGGAGTGGGTTTAGCCGGCGTAGGTAGTTTTTTGATTTACGAAGGGGTTAAAACATATGGCACCCCAGCAGCCCCATCAAGCACCGACCCTGCCGGCGATGTTGACCGAAACCACAAACAGGGAACCGCCTATATAGCCGCCGGTGGAATTGCCTTTATCGGCTCCGCTGTGCTTGTAGCATTGGGTGCTAAAAACAAGATAGAGTTTAAGCAGCGTAAAAAACTCATGTCACTGCAAACCGGCTTGTTAGATAATGGGCGAACGGGTGTTATGCTTACCTTTTAAGCACCCAAAACATGATACTTATCAGCCTTAATAAGATCTAACGTTATTATTATTGAAAAGACTATAAACTTCCCTATTGTTTTTTGCTGCTTTTATTACTTTTGGCCGTCCGCAAACGGCGGTAAGCTTTCAAAACCCTGTTAACCAGTTCAACCATGTCTGATAAAGCTATCATCAACCTAGAAGGTAAACCTTATGAACTTCCTGTAATAACAGGTACCGAAAACGAAAAAGCAGTTGATATTTCAAAGCTTCGTGCACAATCGGGTTATGTAACTTTTGATGAAGGGTATAAAAACACCGGTGCCACCATCAGTAACATTACTTTTTTGGATGGTGAAAAAGGTATCCTGCGCTACCGTGGATATAACATTGAAGACCTGGCCGAGAAATCGTCTTTTACCGAGGTTATGTATTTGTTGCTTTACGGTGAATTGCCAACGGCTGACCAGAAAGCTACCTTTGAAGGCACTCTTACACAGCATACACTGGTGCATGAAAATATAAAGAAGGTGTTCGATGTGTTCCCTTCAGGTTCGCACCCAATGGGCCAGTTAATGACCATGATTGCGGCGCTGTCTTCTTTCTATCCTGATTCATTAAATCCCAATAAGAGCCCTGAGGCAACTAACCTTACTATTATGCGCTTGCTGGCAAAAATGCCAACCATAGCTGCCATGATTCAGAAAAAAGGCAAGGGCCACCCGGTACTTTACCCTCAAAACAAATACGACTACGTTACCAACTTCCTTTACATGACTTTTGGTAATGTTACCGAAGATTATATTATCGATCCTGTTGTGGTTGATGCCATGAACAAGCTTTTGATTTTGCATGCCGACCATGAGCAGAACTGTTCAACTTCTACGGTGCGCATGGTAGGTTCATCTCATGCCAACTTGTATGCATCTATCGGAGCCGGTGTTGCCAGCCTGTGGGGCCCTCGCCACGGTGGTGCCAACCAGGAAGTACTGGAGATGCTTGAATTTATACGCGATAACGATAAAGGCGATGTAAAGAAAGTTGTTGCTGAAGCAAAAGACAAGAAACGCTTGCTGTTTGGTTTCGGTCACCGAGTTTACAAAAATTTCGACCCTCGTGCTAAAATTCTCAAAAAATCGTGCGATGATATTTTAGCTAAAATAGGCGTAAGCGATCCTTTGCTTGCAATTGCCAAGGAACTGGAGGAAGCCGCGTTAAATGACCCTTACTTCATCGAAAGAAAACTATATCCAAACGTCGATTTCTACTCTGGTATTATTTACAAAGCTCTCGGATTTCCTACATCTATGTTCACCGTACTCTTTGCATTGGGCCGCCTACCGGGCTGGATTTCTCAATGGAAAGAAATGCGAGAAAAGAACGAAGATATTGGCCGCCCTCGTCAAATTTACACAGGCCCTACGCAACGGGCTTTTGTAGAGCTGGCTAAAAGAAAATAACAGGCAAGCACAAAACTTAAAAGCAATGGCCGTTCAATTTGAACGGCCATTGCTTTTAAGTATACCTAAATAACCTTCTGCCCTTTCATTTTTGAAAATACTATTTGGCTCCAAATCAAGTACCCTGCTGAGTTTTGATGCAAATCTATTGGCCAAAAGTAGTTTTCAGCCTTTAGGTGGTGTGCACTAAAGTAATCCTGGTAGTCACTGTAAAGATCAATGTTTAAAATGCTATCCCTTTCCAGTATTTTTTGAGTGCCCGCCAACTCAAATTTATTTCCCTGTAATTCATTAAGCATCGGGTGTAAAACCACAACAAGTTTAAACTTACTTGCTTTCGATAATTGATTAAACCCCTCAATGGCATCTACAAGCTTATCAGCGGCTTTAACCTTCCTTTGTACCTCTTCCTTTTCGGGCACCAGGTTAAAGGTATAGTGAAATACATTTCTAACCACCATTCTAAAGATAATACTGGCCCCATATATAGGTTCCCACCATGGCGAAGCGGTAAGAGATACTTCTCCATTCGCGGCAAAACGTTCAAATCCCCCACGTTCAGCTATATCATTTATATCCGAAGCATTGGTGGCTACAATTACTATATCGGGATTATACTTTAGCATACGCCCTTTAAGCAAGTACAACTCAAAAAAAGGATCACTGCCGCTAACTCCGGCATTAATAACTGTATAAACAGTATCAGAGGAAGTTTTTGCGAGTTGTTGTTGAAGAAGCACCGGCCATGTTGAATCCCCGGGTGCTCCAATCCCTTCAGTAAAAGAATCTCCGAGAGTAAGAATTCGCACCTCATTCTTTTTCTTTGCCAAAGGGATACTGTCTGTTCTAAGGCCATCGTGGTTAAAGCCGTGTAGGTACCGGTACTCCGTTTTACTTACCCACCTGGTGTTATCTGCCGGGTTTGCATATATCCAACCAATTTGGCCACCCTTTTTCCAAAAATGATGATTGATGGAACTGAATTTTTGCCTTATCGAATTACTGTTATAAACCAGGGCACCATTGCGCTCATTATAATTAAAGTAAGCAGTTGGTTTTATCAAATAGCGTAGCCCAAGGTCGGCAACACAAAGGGTAAGGCAGATGCTTGTAATTGTGAGATTAATATTGGAGGTATTGCTTTTTAACCCGGTTGCCTTACTTATTATCGAGGTTACAAGAAATAAGATAAGGGCTCCGGTTGTATACAGAATAATAGTTGTGTAAAAAGAAACGGTGCCACATATAATAGAAAGAAATGTTAGCATCAATAAAATAACGTATAGTAAAATTACGGCCAATCTCATAGGCGGCTAATTTAGTGTTTCTGGTAGTCTAAAAAATTAAATCCGCTGGCAATTATGACTGTATTTTTGGCTTCTGAAACGGTATATTTACACTATGCACAGCATTGATGAAATAGCTGCTTTTATAAAATCTGAAAGCGGTTTGTTGGATGAGGATATCCATTCCCATTTAGGCCATTTAAATTCGAAGTTCAAAGACTTCCTTTCAAAGCTCGAACAAGAAGATGAGCAAACTAAAGTTGCTTTTCAACTTGTAGTACAATCTTCTTTTCATGGCCGCCAACTTACGCATGATGAAAAACTGGAAATAGAAACCCAACTAAAAGAACTTTTAAAAACTGCCGATCTTGTAGCCTTGACTGTTTTACCCGGCGGCACAGTAGTGCTTATACTTTCAAGTTTCCTTAAACTGAACCCCTATATTTTGCCCTCTGTGTTTTTGAGTAAGCCGTAGCTATGTCCTCCGCTGGCCGGGGTGTCCGCTTCGGACGGGGGTGGAGAGACTCTTCGTCAACCAAATGCCCCAGCTACCACGCGCTATACTCTCCTACAAAATCAACAACCCATTTTCCCTCAACTCACTAAACTTTCTGCTCTTCACAAAATCCTCAAAGTTGCTCAACCCCGCCGCTTCATAACTCTTTTTAAAAGCGGCATATGGCATCGGTTCATTTTCACCAATTATAAGCTTTGGAAAAACTTCCATCAACCAATTTCCTTCTTGGGCCGTAACATGCAAATGCCAATCCTTCTTTTTATCGCAAAATTCCAACTCAGCCATTTCAACTGTTTTGTTGCCTTGCTTCGCTTCAAAAAAGGCAACCTCGGGCATGTTGCCTAACCAAATAACCAAAGCGTTTTCTTTTGGTAAGGCATCATTATCGTCATTTAGATGGCGTTCAATATAATTAGGTGCGACTGTGGTTTTAGGCGTTTTAAATTCAAACCATTTCGATAAAGAAAAATCAAGGCCTACACCATGCATAAAATTGAAAAGCGATTTACTCAACCCGCCCGAAAACATATCGTGGTCGGCACCGGTAGGGTCTTCGTGGTATAAGTCGTTATCCGCAAAGCCACCAAAATCCGGCCCCACGCGTTCAACTTTAAACTGTGCAGGGTTTAGCCCAACCGGGCTATGTGCCGTCATAGCAAACCGGTGCCAAAAACCTGACTGTAGCGCTTCATTCAAAAATAACTGCCGCACAACTTCTAATGCATCAACAGTTTCCTGCAAAGTTTGCGTCGGGAATCCATACATCAAATAGGCGTGTACCATAATACCTGCCTCAGTAAACCCATGCGCAACTCTTGCTACCTGGGCTATAGTTACTCCTTTCTGCATTATTGCCAATAACCGGTCCGATGCCACCTCAAGCCCACCCGCTACTGCAATGCAGCCGGAGGCTTTCAGTAACTTCGCAAGGTCTGCAGTAAAGTATTTTTCAAAGCGGATATTGGTCCACCAAACAACTGTTAGTTTACGGCGGATAATCTCCAAGGCCAACTCGCGTAACAAATGCGGTGGCGCTGCCTCATCAACAAAATGAAAACCGTTTTGATTGGTCTGCTTAATAATTTCTTCAATCCTGTCGCACAAAATGGAAGCTGAAACCGGTTCGTAATTTTTGATATAATCCAAAGAGATATCGCAGAAAGAGCACTTGCCCCAATAGCAACCGTGCGCCAGCGTAAGCTTGTTCCAGCGCCCATCACTCCATAACCGGTGCATGGGGTTAGCCACCTCAATAACCGATAAGTATTCGTCCGTCAATAAATCGCTATAATCAGGGGTGCCTACTTCGCGTTGAGCAACATCTTTTTCTTTAGCCCCATTGCAATAAACCACTTTGCCATCAATCCGAACATAAGTCCGTTTTAATTCGCTGGCCTGTTTGTCGCCTTGCAAATGCTCAATCAAAATTTGCAATGGCGCTTCGCCATCATCTAAACTTACATAGTCCACAAAATCAAAAATACGAGGGTCGTTCAGGCTGCGTAATTCGGTATTGGCGTAACCGCCGCCCAGCACCACTTTAACATCAGGATATTTGCTTTTAATAAACTGTCCGCACTTTAAAGCACCAAATAAGTTACCCGGAAACGGCACCGACAAACAAACCACCGTAGGTTTATATTGCTCAACCTTTTGCTGTAATAACTTAATCAGCATATCGGTAATAATAGTGTTAGGCGTGAGCAGCGATTGATTAAGTTCATCAAAATGAGTTGCCGTTCTACCTAACCTCTCCGCATACCTGCTGAAGCCGAAAAACGGGTCAATCGCCTCGGTAATTAAATCGCCTAAATCCTCCAGGTATAAAGTAGCCAGGTGCCGGGCTTTGTCCTGTATGCCCATGGTGCCGAAAGCCCATTCCAAATCTTCTATCTGCGCAAAGCGGCTGGCCTCGGGCAAATAACTACGGCCACAAATAGCGTGCGCAAGCGTTGTGTTTTTATTTTGCAGAAAACGAATAACCGGGTCTATCGTTTTAATATACTCCTGCTGCAAAGCATAAATCCGAAATGCATTTTCAGAAAGCTCCAAATCAAGCGTTTCCAAATGTCTGAACATTTGCTTTAAGCCATCAGAGGAGAAAAGAGCAAGGATAACTTCAATACCCAAATCAGCCTGGTGCGAAACAATATTTTGGGTATTCAAAAAGCCCTTTAAATAAGCCGTAGCCGGGTAGGGTGTGTTTAACTGTGTAAACGGTGGCGTTATTAAAAGTAGCTGCTGTTTCAAAACAAATGAATATAACACAATGATAGCGCGAAATGGCCAAAGAAATCCGAAATAAAATTCTGTATACTTTAGTATACTTTTCTGTAAATCATTATATGTAAAACACAGATAAACAATAAGTTGCTTCGCCTGAAATCAGCATTTTCAGCTCATTTTTTAGCGTGTATACTTTTTTCAAAAACACCTGCCAACATATTGTTTATCAGTAAATTGCATCAAGGCATTAAACCTTGCACTCACCAATTTTTAACCATTTTTCACCGGTTAAATAAGCCTATATATCTCAAATAACGCCTCCAAATCGATAAATCAGCCAAAATAACATTTTTACCATTTGGTATTATATTACGAAGTTAAGCAGATAATATGAGAGCTTAAGGGGGTGGGGAAAACTATTTCAGTCCCTATCCTGGCTAAATGCCTTTTCAATATTTTTATCGGGCAGCAGCCACATTACAGCCACCAGTACAAAAAGGGCCTCCGAAATAAACGGGTTATAAAAAGCGAACGGAATGCCTGCGCCGTACAAAACAACCGATATCCAACCTTTGCGGGTTTGCCGGTCCATTGCTTTTTTTATAGGCGGCGTCCAATCGCTCTCTTTTTCAATAAAATTCTGCAATGCCGTCCAGCCCAATCCGCAGGTAAGCAATACTACTGCGTATACAGCCACCGGCACCGGTGCAAACTCGGTTTCGCTTACCCAATTGGTAGCAATTGGCACTAACGAGAGAAAGAACAGCAACAACATATTAAGCACCATAATTTTGCCGTTCACTTTTTTAACTGTGTGTAGTAGATGGTGATGGTTGTTCCAATACACCCCTATAAACCAAAAGCTTTGTACGTAACAGAAGAATGCAGGCAACACTAAAAGAAGGTCTTTCAACTCATGCCCATGCGGCATTTTTATTTCAAGAACCATTATGGTAATGATAATGGCCAACATACCATCACTAAATGCTTCGAGGCGGTTTTTGTTCATGGATTAAATTAATTGCTCCTTTCCTACATATTCCTCCTATACTGCCCACCCACCTCGTAAAGAGCATGTGTAATCTGCCCGAGCGAACAATGCTTCACCGTCTCCATCAACTCAGCAAATAAATTGCCGTTGGCGGTGGCTACCTGTTGTAGTTTTTTCAAAGCTTCATCGGCGTCAGGAGCGTGGCGCTTCTTAAAGGCATTGAGCGCATCAATTTGAAACTCTTTTTCCTCTTTGGTTGAGCGTATTACTTCACTAGGTATTATAGTAGGCGATCCGTTTTTGCTGAGGAAGGTATTAACTCCCACAATAGGGAACTCACCGGTGTGCTTTTGGTGTTCGTAGTAAAGGCTTTCTTCCTGTATTTTGTTGCGCTGGTACATGCGCTCCATAGCGCCCAATACGCCGCCGCGTTCGGTAATGCGTTTAAATTCTGTCAGCACGGCTTCTTCAACCAGTTGGGTTAATTCTTCAATTAAAAAGGAGCCCTGGTTAGGGTTTTCGTTTTTGGCGGTGCCCAACTCACGGTTAATAATTAATTGTATAGCCATGGCCCGGCGTACACTTTCTTCGGTAGGTGTTGTAATCGCTTCGTCGTATGCATTGGTGTGTAGCGAGTTGCAGTTATCGTAAATGGCATACAAAGCCTGTAGCGTGGTGCGTATATCGTTAAAGTCAATTTCCTGTGCGTGCAAACTACGGCCGCTGGTTTGTATATGGTACTTCAACTTCTGCGACCGGTCGTTACCCTTGTATTTATTTTTCATGGCCTTGGCCCAAATACGGCGGGCTACCCGGCCAATAACCGAATACTCAGGGTCCATACCATTGCTGAAAAAGAACGACAGGTTTGGTGCAAAATCATCAATATGCATGCCGCGGCTCAGGTAATACTCTACGTAAGTAAAACCATTAGCCAATGTAAACGCAAGTTGTGTGATTGGGTTAGCACCGGCCTCGGCAATATGGTAGCCGGATATAGAAACCGAATAAAAATTGCGCACTTTATTTTCAATAAAATACTGTTGCACATCGCCCATCATTTTCAAAGCAAACTCAGTACTGAATATGCAGGTGTTTTGCGCCTGGTCCTCTTTCAAAATATCAGCCTGCACCGTGCCACGGGCAGATGCTAAGGCTTTTGCTTTTAGTTTTTCATAAACATCTTTCGGCAAAACCTGGTCGCCACTGGTGCCGAGCAAAGTCAAGCCAAGTCCATCATTTCCTTCCGGCAGGCTACCATTGTATTTACCTCTTGGGTCCTTGCCCTTATCAATCTGCTCAAGTTTCTTTTTTACTTCGGCCTCAAGTTTATTTTCCTTGATATATTTTTCGCACTCCTGGTCAATGGCGGCATTCATAAAAAACGCCAACAACATAGGCGCAGGGCCGTTTATGGTCATAGATACCGAAGTCTTCGGGTCGCACAAATCAAAACCGCTGTAAAGCTTTTTGGCATCATCAACAGTGGCAATACTTACACCGCTGTTACCCACCTTGCCATAAATATCTGGCCGGTGGTCAGGGTCTTCGCCATACAACGTAACCGAATCAAAAGCCGTAGATAATCTCTTAGCCGGTTGCCCTAACGATACATAATGAAAACGCTTGTTGGTCCTTTCTGGCCCACCCTCGCCGGCAAACATACGGGTAGGGTCCTCGCCCTCACGCTTTAACGGAAACACACCAGCGGTAAATGGAAACTCTCCCGGCACGTTTTCCTGCAGTTGCCACTTCAATATATCGCCCCAATCGCTATACTTCGGCAAGTACACCTTACGAATGGTAGTACCCGATAAACTTTTATAAGTAAAAGGCAATTGCAAAACTTTATCGCGCACTTCGAACGCAAAAGTATCGGCGCTGTATTTTTTGTTTAGTTCAAGCCAGTTATCAAGTAGCGTTTTACACTCGGGGTGCAACTTGCTTTCGCAATGTGCTATCAGGTGCCTTATTTCTGTTCCGTCCTTTAGCTCACTTAATACGCCGTTTAGCTTATACAGTTTGCTGGCCAACATCGCCTGCTCATTCACCCAGGCATCGTAAGCCTCATTGTTCTCCGATATCTCAGCCAAATACCTAACCCTTGCCGGTGGTATAATCTGCGATTTGGTAGCCGTGTTTTTAGCCGATGTATGCTTTACATGAAACTCAATACCGGTTTTTGTTTTTACCGCGTTCATCAGCGCTTCAAACAAATGGTTAACACCCGCATCGTTAAACTGCGAGGCAATGGTGCCCACCACCGGCAGCTCCTCATCCTTCGCCATAAACATTTGATGGTTACGCTTATATTGCTTGCGCACATCTTGTAAAGCATCCAAAGCACCTGCCTTATCAAACTTATTGATGGCAATTACATCGGCATAATCCAACATGTTTATTTTCTCCAACTGCGAGGCCGCGCCATATTCGGGCGTCATTACATACAAAGAGATGTCGCAGTAGTCCAAAATCGAAGCATCGCTTTGCCCAACCCCGGCACTTTCTAAAATGATAAAATCGTAGTGGGCCGCTTTGCACACATCAATAGCCTCTTGCACGTGTTCGCTCAAAGCCTTGTCGCTTTCACGTGTCGCCAACGAGCGCATATAAGCACGGGGGCTGGATATTGAGTTCATCCTTATCCTATCACCCAACAACGCCCCACCGGTTTTCTTTTTAGAAGGGTCTACCGAAATAACGGCTATGGTTTTGTCCTTAAAGTTTCTCAAAAACCGCAACACAATTTCATCTGTTACTGATGACTTGCCTGCGCCACCGGTTCCGGTAATACCTAAAACAGGGGTTTTGCTTTTATCCGGCTCTATTCTGGCAATCAACTCTTTTCCGCCCTCAACATCGTTTTCAACGGTAGTAATGGCCCTTGCAATTAATTTCCAGTCCTTTTTGTGAAGCGTTTTCAATTCCCCGTTCAAACTCACTTTGGTATCAAAATCGCACTGGCTTACCACATCTTCTATCATCCCCTCCAAACCCATCTTACGGCCATCGTCGGGCGAGTATATTTTTGAAATGCCGTATTTCTCCAACTCGGCAATTTCGGTGGGTAGGATAGTTCCACCGCCACCGCCAAATATTTTGATATGTCCGCAACCCGCCTCTTTCAACAGGTCGTGCATGTATTTAAAAAACTCGATGTGCCCTCCCTGGTAAGAGGTAACAGCAATACCCTGCGCATCTTCCTGTATAGCGCACTCCACTATTTCGCGGGCCGAGCGGTTGTGGCCCAGGTGTATTACTTCGGCGCCCTTGCTTTGCATAATGCGGCGCATAATATTAATGGCGGCATCGTGCCCGTCAAACAGCGCGGCGGCGGTTACTATTCTTACTTTATGTTTCAACTTCAGGCTCATACAGGCATTTTGAATTGGGACAATCTACTAATTATAGGGTAAAATTAGAAGATTGGCGCAAATATGAGGAGAACGACCTTTGCTTCGCAACCCTCTAACTCCCCAAAGGGGAGAACCGCTACCCAGTTAATACAAATGCAAGAGACCATTTCCCACCATCGGTGGAAACATTTTTAAGCTTTCCTTCTTCCTGCGCTTATTTTTGATGAAAATTTAAACTATGGCTTCGGTTGAAGAATTAAAGCGCATTGCCTCGCAGGTTCGCAGAGATATTATACGAATGGTAAATGGGGCAAACAGTGGGCACCCGGGCGGCTCATTGGGCTGCACAGAGTATATGGTAGCTCTCTACTTCAATCAAATGAAGCACAATAGTAACTTTACCATGGATGGAATTGGTGAGGACATTTTCTTTTTATCTAACGGGCACATTTGCCCGGTTTGGTACAGTGTGCTGGCGCATTCGGGCTATTTTCAACCAGCCGAGTTGGGCACTTTCCGCAAGCTTAACAGCCGTGTGCAAGGCCACCCTGCCACTGCCGAGCATTTACCGGGTATCCGTTCAGCCGCGGGTTCATTAGGCCAGGGCATGAGCGTGGCCATTGGCGCGGCGCTTGCCAAAAAACTGAATAAAGACAATAGCATAGTATATACGCTGCACGGCGATGGCGAATTTCAGGAAGGCCAGATTTGGGAGGCGCTGATGTTTGCACCTCATCATAAAGTGGACAACCTTATTTGCACCATAGATTACAACAACAAACAAATTGACGGCGACGTTGACAAGGTGCTATCGCACCGCAACTTAAAGGCAAAACTCACTGAATTTGGTTGGGATGTGTTAGAAGTTTTAGATGGCAACGACATGGCAGCTGTTGATGCAGCCCTAACCGATGCCCAATCAAGAACCGGTAAAGGCATTCCGGTATTTATTATGATGCATACTGTTATGGGCAAAGGGGTTGATTTTATGGAAAACCACCACCAATGGCATGGCGTAGCACCAAACGCCGAACAAACCGCCGCCGCATTGGCTCAACTACCCGAAACGTTGGGTGACTATAAAGTATAGATTACAGCTCACAGACCCTACAATTGAAATAATACCATTTAATTTCCGTTTTTTACTCAGGAAATGGATTCAGTGCGGACAAACAATACTTATTTTCATAATAACTTCTCACTTTGCGCTCGCGCCGTATTTCTTGTCTTAATACTTAATACTAACTACTTAATACTCTCCTCGCAACAAACCCAGGTTTACAAACCTACTGTTAGCCGCATTCTGTTTGTGCTCGATGGCTCGGGTAGTATGAAACAGAAGTATGATAAAACATCCAAATTCGAAACCGCTAAAGAACTATTGTTTAAATTGATTGATTCGGTAGAGCATAAAAATCCGAACGTAGAATTTGCCGTGCGCGTTTTTGGCTTTCAATCGCCTAACACTCTACATAATTGCAAGGACTCTAAACTGGTAATCCCGTTCGCAAAAAATAATGCGACAAAAATCATGAGCGAGTTGGGGCACATTACGCCACAAGGTATGTCGCCTATTGCTTATTCCATTCAGGCTGGTGCCGGCGATTTTCCCGATGACGTTCATTCGCTTAACTCCATTGTTTTAATAACCGATGGCGAAGAAACCTGCGGTGGCGACCCCTGCAAAATATCGAAAGAGTTATTGGCGAAACGTATAACCCTTAAGCCTTTTATTGTAGGGTTGAACGTTGATTCAATTGCTTATGAGAAATTTAAATGCATGGGCACTTTTTTCGCCACCAATAACGAAGCTTCTTTTTATCATGCCGTTGGTGTTATCATTAAGCAAACGCTCAATACAACCACAGCCCAAATAAACCTGCTCGATCAAAACGGCAACCCCACTGTAACCAACATCCCCTTTACTTTATACGACCATTCCACGGGTAAAATTGAGTACAACTTTATCCATACCATGAACGAAAAGGGAAACCCCGATACCCTGTACCTTGACCCGGTGGGAGTATATGATTTAGAGCTGCACACCTTTCCATCTATTCGTAAAAACGACATTGAACTCATTCCCGGCAAGCACAATATAATTGCGCTTGATGCACCGGTGGCCGATTTAAACGTTACCTGCATAGCGGCTTCAATTGCCAATAACGATGCGCAGGTTTTGGTTAGGACCGAAAGCAACCCTAAAAATATTTTGAACGTTCAGGATTTAAACGGACAAGGTAAATACCTCGGGGCCCGTTATAAAACAGAGATACTAACTGCGCCCGAAATTTTATGGGATACAACTTTGATTCCTCTTGCAAACAACGATTTCAAAATACCCAATTACGGCACCCTGTCATTAATACCTACGGATAATTTTTTGGCCAGTGTTTATCGCGAGCAAGGCTCAGGCAATTTGCTAATGGTTGAAAGGTTTGAGATAAATGGCAAAAATGATAGTTACCGGTTACAGCCCGGCCAATACCGTATAGTTTATAAATCGAAGAAAAATTATCATAGCGAATCAACCAAAACACAGCAGTTTACAGTTGAAGAGGGCAAAACAGTAGTATTGAATTTATGATGCGCAGGTTTAGCATATACGCTTTAATAACGGGCCTTATATGGGCGGCAAATACGCATGCCGTTGTTGCCCAGGAGCGCACGCGTATTTTATTTGTGTTAGATGCCTCTCTTAGTATGCAAAGCCATTGGAAAGGTGGCACCAAGTGGGAAACCGCCTGCAATGCGTTGATCGAAATTGCTGACAGCCTTTCTCAAATACCGCATATCGAAATCGGGCTAAGGGTTTTGGGCGATATGTATCCCGAGCCCGATATGAATTGTAAAGATTCGCGATTGGAAGTGCCTATTGATTCAAACAATGTAAAGCGGATTAAAAAGAAATTAGAAGAAGTACATCCTAAAGGCATTACCCCTTTGGTTTATGCCATTGAAAGAACACCTGCCGATTTTGGTGATGTGCCTGCGCGCAACATTTTGATTGTAATTACCGATGGCGAAGACGCCTGCGACCGCGATGCCTGCGGGGTTTCGGCAATGCTGCAAAAAAACAATATCATCCTTCGCCCTTTTATTATTGGTATGACGCTGGATGACCAAAGTATGAAAAGCCTAAGCTGCGCAGGTAAACTTGTAAATACACATAGCGCCGAAGAATTTTCAACCGCCCTTAAAAGCGCAGTTACCGACGCCATATCTAAAACCACCTTACAAATTAACCTGAACGATAAGGAAGGTAAGCCTACCGAGACAGATGTGAATATGAGTTTTTACGATGCCGCATCAGGTCAGCTAAAATATAATCTGTATCATTCCCTCAATTCGCGGGGATTGCCGGATACACTCAATATAACCCCCATTTATAAGTACAAGCTGCAATTACATACAATCCCTCCCCTTTTTGCCGATGTGGAGATGCAAAAAAACAAGCACACCATTATTAATATCAGCGCACCGCAAGGCTATCTTCATTTTACTTTGCAGGGCAACATTTCGAAAACGGTTGTTGAACATATAAAATGCCTGGTTCACCAACCCGGTAATTGGCAAACGCTCAATGTGCAACATCTTAACTCTAAAGAAAAATACCTGACGGGCACCTACGACCTTGAAGTAACAACCCTGCCACGTTTACTGGTTAAGGGCGTTAAAATTGACCAAAGCAAAACCACCGATGTAGAAATACCTGCACCCGGTTTGGTAACCCTAAATAAGGACTTTGAGGTATTCGGCTCAATTTTTATTGTTGAAGACAATAAAATGAAAAAGATATACGATCTGAGATTGAAGGACCGGCAGGAAACCCTGGCTCTTCAGCCCGGAAAATACAGGCTGGTTTACCGCTCCAAAAACGCCCGCACTATCCACACCACGGTTGATAAAGAATTTGAAATTACAACGGGAGGAAGTTTAAGTTTGAAGCTTTAATTTTCAGTAAAATTTATTGTTATACTATAGCTTATGGCGCTGCAAGATTACGTTACTACAGGTAAAAAAGACACCCGCTCGGGATTTGGAGACGGTATTTTAGAACTAGGCAGAACAAATCCAAACGTAGTTGCCCTGTGCGCCGACCTGGCAGGTTCGCTTAAGTTAGATGCTTTTATAAAAGAGTTTCCTGAGCGTTATGTACAGGTAGGCATTGCCGAGGCTAATATGATGGGCATTGCAGCCGGCTTAACCGTAGGCGGTAAAATTCCTTTCGCTACCACGTTTGCAAACTTTGCTACCGGTAGAGTGTACGATCAGATACGCCAGTCAATTGCCTATTCGCACAAAAACGTAAAAATTGCCGCTTCGCATGCCGGTGTAACTTTGGGTGAAGATGGAGCAACGCACCAGATATTAGAAGATTTAGGCCTAATGCAAATGCTGCCGGGCATGGTAGTAATTAACCCCTGCGATTATAACCAAACAAAGGCGGCTACCCTTGCTGTGGCCGAGTACGTTGGCCCCGTTTACTTACGCTTTGGTCGCCCGGTATGGCCAATTTTTATGCCTGAAGGAAAGTTTGAAATTGGTAAAGCGATACTAATGAACGAGGGTAAAGACGTTACCATTTTTGCCACCGGCCACCTGGTTTGGAAAAGCCTTGAAGCCGCACGTCAATTAGAAGCTGAAGGTGTTTCAGTTGAGCTAATCAATATCCATACTATTAAGCCGTTGGATGAAGAGGCAATTCTTCGGTCGGTTGCCAAAACAAGGTGCATGGTAGTTGCTGAAGAGCATAATCGTATTGGGGGTTTGGGTTCTTCAATCTCAACCTTACTGGCCCATCATACCCCGGTGCCCCTTGAGCAGGTAGCAGTAAATGATAGCTTTGGCGAAAGCGGAACACCTGACCAGCTAATGAAAAAATACGGGCTTGATACCATAAACGTATATGAGGCGGCGAAAAAGGTAATTGGCAGAAAGAATTAAAAGGAGCACTTTTAAATAATAAAACCGAAACCCGCTCTGGTTTCCCCTTTTGTTTCATCCCGCGGTTGCGGGCGGGAAGGGGACGGAAGGGGGAGCATTACCCTAGTTGCATGACCGACCACGAATTATTAGAAATGTTCCACTCTCCTAATAAGGAGAAGGCATTTACTCTGCTGATTGAAAAATACCAGCAGCGCATTTACTGGCACATTCGCCGCATGGTGCAGAACCACGATGATGCCGATGATGTAATGCAAAACACCTTCATCAAAATTTGGAACGGGTTAGAAAACTTCAGGGCCGACTCGCAGCTTTTTACCTGGCTTTACCGCATTGCTACCAACGAAACCATCACCTTTTTAAACAGCAGGAACAAACGCGCCACTATTTCGTTTGAAAGTAACGAAAGCACGGATGAAGAGGGCTATTCTCCTTCCAATTATATACAAGCGGAAAGCCACCAGGTTGATGGCGATGATATACAGGCCAGGTTGCAAAAAGCCATAGATTCTTTGCCCGAAAAGCAGAAAATTGTGTTTAATCTGCGCTATTATGACGAAATGCCTTACGAGCAGATGAGTGATGTTTTAGATACCAGCGTGGGTGCTTTAAAAGCCAGCTACCACCACGCAGCGCAGAAAATTGAGAAGTTTTTACTGGGTGAAGGTTAAACCTTAAGGCCTTTTGGGGGTCTTATCCACAACGCCGTTATTTTTTAACATTGTTGTATTTAAAGATTTTTAAAAAATGTAGCCCTTCTGTAGCGAAAACAGAAGGCGGATAAAATGGAAACCAGGGAAGACATATTAAAAGAGTTAAGGGAAATAGCCCCGCACTTGTCATCGCTTCAAAAAGTGAATGCGTACAGTGTGCCCGAAGGGTATTTTCTGAACTTTAAAAATATAATGCTTGAGCAGGTAAAACCTGTTGATGTAAAGCAGGAGTTAGGGGCATTGGCGCCTTCGCTTTTAAATGTTCAGAAGCCTTTGAACGCTGAATTGCCTGCTGCTTATTTTATTGATTTTAAAAGCCGTTTGCTGGATAAGGTACGGGCTGATGAAGTAGCCAAAGAATTAGCAGTAATTGCCCCGCGCCTGTCGGTTTTAGAAAAAGTGAATACGCTACAGGCCCCGGCCAATTATTTTAACGCATTCCCGGATAGAGTATTGGCCGATATTCATGCACATAGGATAGCTGCGGTTACAGATACCCGTAGTTGGATAGATAGCGTAAACGAATTGTTGGATGTTGTAATCAGCGCGGTTTTTAAACCAAAATATGCGGTGGCCTTTGCCGGTGTTGCAACCACCGTTATCATGGCGGTATTTATGTTTGTAAAAGTACAGCAGTGCGATGATTTGGAATGCAAATTTGCCCAACTGAGCAATGAAGAAATAAATAATTATCTGGATAATAAATCGGATGCTTATTCGGATGAAGTGTTTGAAATGAATTTGGAGAATAAAGGATTAAATGCTGCCCACATGAATAGTGTGCATGCGTACAAAGAGGCCTTGAATGATGTGGATGACGCTGCGCTGAATGAGGCTATAACAGATTAATATGATTGCCCGGTATTTTATAATTTGAAAACGGAAAGAGATGAAAAAGATATTTACATATACTAAACAGGCTGTGCTACTTTTTGTAGTGCTATTGGCCGGCATAAATGCTGGCCACGCACAAACGCCATACCAGGCCCCAAACTCAAATAACCAAAGTGCTAAGGATAAGATTGAAGCTTTGCGTATTGCCTTTATATCGCAACAACTAAACCTTACCCCCGAAGAAGCTCAAAAGTTTTGGCCGGTTTATAACGCTTACCGCAATGAATCGGAAGGATTGCATAAAAGCCTTCCTCCCCAACCAACCGCCGACCAGCAGTTAGAATTGGAGCAAAAGAAACTGGACCTAAAGAAAAAGTACAAGCCACAATTTGAAGCCGCATTAGGCACCGAAAAACTGAACCAACTCTACAACCTCGAACGCAAATTCCAGGAAAAGCTCAAAGAAATCCGCGAGCAGCGCCAACAACAGAGAGGCGCACAAGGTGGTAGGCCGATTAGGTAAGTTGAACATTTACAACAGCTATCAATATAATTGTCAAAACCACCCATTTGTCATCCAGAACGAAGTGAAGGATCTTAAGGTGCAAATATCCTCAGGTCATTAAATAATCGGTCGTACAGGAATGGGAAAACATAAAATCATTCCATTTTCTTACATCAGCTGTGGAATAACCTCCCCAAAACAATACTTAATACAATAACTTTTTGAAGGGCTTCGTTGTGCTGTTAGAAATGCTTCCTCTGCAGGGACAGATTGACGGATATTATTTATTAACTAAATAACGTGTAGCCATGAAAAATATAAAATTGTTCATCATGTTTTTGGCCCTTGTGCCATTAATGATGGTAGGGTGTAAAAAAGAAGGGAAATCGGGCAATACTTCAAATGTAAAATTCAACATGACCGATGCCCCTGCTAATTTCGATTCGTTAAATATAGATGTGCAAAGCATACAGGTACACTCCACCACCAGTGGCTGGGTAACCATGGCATCTTCGCTGGGCACCATTAATATATTAAGTTACGTTAACGGCAACGCGGCACTAGTTGCGCAAGGAGATTTAAGTGCAGGAGGGATTGACCAAATACGTTTGGTGCTGGGCAGTAACAACAGTGTTGTTGTTGACGGCCATAGCTACAGCCTTTCGGCTGGTTCATCGGCTGCGCTTCAATCGGGCCTTACCATTAATGTAAGTGGCATGCTAAATCCCGGTAGCAGTTATGTATTTACTATCGATTTTGACGCTGCGCAATCGGTTACTGCCACCGGTGGCAGCAATTACCAGTTAACCCCGGTACTCAGGTTAATTGTTGATCAAACCACTACTGCCAGTACCAGTCTTACACTTGGCGGGTCAACCACCGGCACAACAGATTCAAACAGCATAAACCTGTCAACCGGAATAAGCGTTAAGACCAGCGGCACTGGTAATGGTTCTGTAATTATTAATGGAAACGCCACCGGTAATATTGCAGGTTCAATTGGCGTGGCAGGCCTGGCTTCGGTTTGCGTAACCGGCGCAAGTGGTTCAACGTTCTGTACCATGACCGCCATAACCGGTAAGTTTAGCATGGAGGCATTGGGTGCCGGGACATATACCGTCACTATTACTCCAACAATCGCTCAACTGGGAGGGGTTCATGTTATTTCGAACGTGGTTGTAACTGCAGGACAAACAACCAATTTAGGAATTGTCAATTTGTAAAATAATTCTGATCGCTCAGGATTAGAGTGCGCAGGCCGGGATTGAAAAGTCCCGGCTTTTTTATACGATGAAAGGAATAACGGCCTTTCTTTCCTTCGGGTAATCGCTGAATTTTTGAAGGTACCATTTATGATGGTCCAGAGCCCGGGGTATCAGGTTAACGGCTGTCCATAAGGCAAAACTCCATGCGGGTAGTGAGCCCACCATAATGGCGAAACCCAGCCACTCAATTATTTCACCAAAATGATTGGGGCACGAAATAAAACCAAACAAGCCACCGGTAGGTATTTTATAGCCCGTTTCACCGGGCTTGCGTAAATTAATGAGGATGGTATCGGCCTGGTTATTGATAAAAATGCCGGCAATAAATACTATCAGCCCGATAATAAAACGTGGCGAGGTAAAGTAATCGTCACCATAACCGCCTGCGAAATTTCCAAAGAAAGAACCATTTACAAAGCCATTCATAAAGTTGAAGAAGATGGCGGAGCAAACAATCAGCACCGGTATTTTTTTATCGTTGGTATGCGTGCGTAAAGGGAAAATAAAACTGCGGTTAATATAATGTAGCACCCATAAGCCCCAGAAAAACCACACTACCTTTGGCTTATCGCCATGGCCCATAAAAAAGAAAACAGAAAGAAATATCATGGAGGGGGCTTCCTGTATAATCCAACCCAGTTTATTGCCAATCATAGGTCCCCATTTGTTGGTTACATGGCGGCCGTAAGGTTGTGTTACCCTTAAAAGAAAAGGAAACGCTATAATACCAACCAACATCCAACCGGCGGTTATTAGGTTGAGGGTATGCTTTGTCATTTGCAATTGTTTTTAAAACGTTCCAAAATCAGTCCCTTTGCTTTTCGATTCCAAAAACACCTTTGCAGTTTCGTTGATTGACTGCTGCACCGTTCTGAATTTATGGCCGGTGGCTTTAATCACCTTGGCATTGCTATAATTAAAAAGTATGCGTGCAATGCGCATATCATCGGCAGTAAATTCGGGCGCTTTATTCAAAACCAGCGAACGCATATATTCATATCTCCACGCTAATGCACTTAATGATTTTGACACTTTGTATTTAGGCCTTTCAACCTTCAACGCATCAGCAATCATGTTTAAAAAATCCTTCAACAAAACATTTTCCGAAATAAGAATGAATCGCTCGCCATTAGTATCGCTATCCATCAGTTGAATCATTACTTGTGTTGCATCACGCACATCTAAAAATCCGTTACTGCCCTCAGTGTAAAATTTCAAGCCATTATAAACTATGGGGAAAGTATTTAACGGTTGATGGTCCCAATAACCGGCTCCAATGATGCCACCGGGGTTTACAATCACCACATTCAGCCCTTCGGCGTTTGCGCGCCATGCTTCTAATTCGGCATAGCGCTTTCCTTTAAAATAATCAAAGCGTAGTTTATCTACAGGTGAATAATAGTTCTCATCAATAGAGGCGTTGTTTAATGGCAGTCCCAACGCAATTGTCGAACTTACATGCAATACCTTTTTCACCTTCTTATCAAGCGCAATATTGAACAGGTTAGCCGTTCCTTCGGCATTGGTAAGCATCGCATTTTCGCGTTGCGAATGTGATGGCGAAAAAACACCGGCGCAGTGATATATTTTCTCCACTCCGTCAACAGCATTTTCCAAAGAAGTGACATCCAGCAAATCAGCTTCAACCCACTCTATTTGGCTGGCAAAATCACCTAGCAAATCAAAGCGGGAGCTTGCCCTTTTTAATGCGCGAACCTTTTCGCCTTTTCTGACCAGGTCTTTTGCCAGATACGAACCCAAAAAACCCGTTGCCCCGGTTACTAAAATCATCAATTAAATAGTTAATCCTCCGTCAACACTAATTACCGTACCCGAAACAAAGGCGGCGTCTTTGCTGGCTAAAAATGCATAAACATTAGCTACATCATCGGGTGTTCCCAATTTTCGCAACGGCACTTTTTCTTTCATGGCTTCAATTACTTTGGTGGGTACGGTCGCAATCATATCGGTTACAATAAAACCCGGCGCCACGGCATTAACTGTAATGTTATACTTGCCAAGCTCGCGCGCCCAGGTTTTGGTCAATCCAATAACCCCGCTTTTTGCAGCAGCATAATTCGATTGCCCATAGTTACCATACAAACCAACAATAGAGGACGTATTGATAATAACCCCACTTTTGTTTTCTATCATATTTGCTGATACCGCTTTGGTGCAATTAAAAACACCGGTCAGGTTTACATCCAACACCTGCTGCCAGTTTTCAATCGTCATTTTTTGCAGGTTAGCATCACGCGTAATGCCGGCATTATTAATCAGCACATCAATTTTACCAAACTGCTTTAGCACAGCCGCCGTAGCATGTTCGACTTCCTCGTATTTTGCCGTATTAACCTTCATAAACCTGGCCACAAAGCCTTCGTTCAGTATCAGCAACTCTAACTCTTTGCCCTGCACCTCGTTAACATCCCAAATAGCAACGGCTGCACCTTCGCGCGTAAATTTTTCAACGGCGGCTTTGCCAATACCTGCGGCGCCACCTGTAATAACAACTACTTTATTTTGAAATCTGGTCATAAAAAACAATTTTGGCCACTAAGGCACGAAGACACAAAGAATACAATTTATAAATTAAGCCATTAAACACTTGTTATTTTACTTCTTTGTGCCTTAGTGTCTTTGTGGCAAATTATATAAAGCAAGATGGGGATTTTATTATTTTAGGCAACTTATTTTTTAGGCATGTCCACCATTCAGCAAGCGCAACAAATTCTTAAACATAAATTCGGTTACGACAGTTTCCGTTTAGAGCAACAGAATGCTATACAGCATGTTCTGCATAGAAAGGATTGCCTGGTGCTGATGCCCACCGGTGGCGGAAAATCTATTTGCTACCAAATACCGGCCTTAATGTTTGAAGGGCTTACCGTTGTGGTATCTCCCCTCATTTCGTTGATGAAAGACCAGGTAGATGCTTTGCGCGCCAATGGTATTGGGGCCGCTTATCTTAACTCCAGCCTAAGCAGTACCGACCAGGGACAAATTATGCAGCTGGCGCAGGATGGCAAAATTAAACTGCTGTATGTGGCGCCTGAACGCCTATTACAACAGGGAGATTATTTTCTGAACTTTTTGAGCGGCATTAATGTTTCACTGTTCGCCATTGATGAGGCACACTGTATTAGTAGCTGGGGCCATGATTTCAGGCCCGAGTATATGCAACTGGCAAGGTTAAAGCACTTGTTCCCTAATGTACCGGTTGTTGCACTTACAGCCACCGCCGATAAACTAGTGCGTAAAGACATACTGGAGAAACTGGAGCTTCACCAGCCTCAAACTTTCATTTCGAGTTTTAATCGGGCTAACATTCGGTATTATGTTGAGGCTAAGAAAAACTTCTATCCTAAGTTGTTGGAATTTTTGGCAAAGCGAAAAGATGAGAGCGGCATTATTTATTGCCTTTCGCGCGCTGGCACCGAGGCGCTGGCCGAAGATTTACGGCAAGATGGATTTAACGCTGTTGCTTACCATGCAGGCCTTGATAAGGGCATCCGCGAACGGGCGCAGGAGAAATTTATACGCGATGATGTAAAAATTATTGTAGCCACTATAGCATTTGGTATGGGCATCGACAAACCCAACGTGCGTTTTGTAATACACGCCGACCTCCCCAAAAATATTGAAGGCTATTACCAGGAAACAGGTAGAGCGGGAAGGGATGGTTTACAAAGCGAGGCCATACTTTACTTTTCATCTGGCGATGTGGTGAAAATGAAGAAGTTTGTAATGATTGATAAGAATCCTGAGCAAACTAAAATACTGATTCGCAAGCTTGACCAGATGGCAAAGTTTGCCCAGCTTACCACCTGTCGCCGCAAATATTTACTGAACTATTTTGACGAATCGGCCCCCGACCAATGTGGCAGTTGTGATGTGTGTTTAAGCAAGTACGATTTGGTAGATGCTACCATTATTGCGCAAAAGGCACTCTCGGCTGTATTTCGTCTGAATCAAAACTTTGGCTTGACGTATACCATTGATTTTTTGCGCGGTTCGAAAGCTGAAAAAATAAGAGAGGAGCATAAGCTGATAAAAACCTATGGTGTTGGTGCCGATATTTCGAAAGAAGAATGGCAGGTTTATTTCCGCGACTTAATTGCGCGAGGATATTTGCAACAAACCGAAGGAGAATACCCAACGCTTAAGTTGACCGAAAAAAGCGAAGACGTTTTAAAGGGACGCGTAAAAGTTGAGTTGGCTAAAACCAAAACGATTGAAGAAGCCAAAGCACCGAGAGGCACACAGGCCGAGGTTAGCTACGAAAAAGAGTTGTATGCAGATTTGAAAGAATTGCGCCGAACAATTGCGGATAGTGCCAATGTGCCACCATATATTATCCTGGGGGATTCAACATTGATAGAAATGGCGGCCTATCTGCCACAAAGCATGGAAGAGCTAAGAAAAATAAGCGGTTTTGGTGATGTTAAGTTACAGCGTTTTGGAAGGGAGTTTTTGAATTGCGTTATGGACTATACGCGAAGAAAAAAAATGGCATCACGCATGGAGCTCAAGCAACCAAAACGCGAGAAAAGAGCAAAAGCCCCCATTAAAGCAGATACAGGTAGATTTAATAATACCTACCAGGTTAGTTTAGACATGCACCGGCAGGGATCCAGTATTCATGAGATTGCCGAGCAACGCAAAATGTCTCCGCAAACAATCGCCAACCACTTAGCTCAATTTGTTGAATCGGGTGATTTGAATGTGACCGACTTTGTGTCTCGAGCTAAGATTGAGCGCTTAAAAGATTTGATTGACAAATACGGCTACATGTCGCTGAAAACGATAAAGGATAATGCCGGTGATGATATAACCTACAATGATATCAAGTTTGTGGTGAGCAGTATTTTGTCGGTTAATAATTAGAGCAATTCAATTTGTCACGGAGGATTACTAATTATAAGGTTAACGGACTCAGTTCTATCCTTTTAATATATTTCATACATTAGCCTCCGCCATTCAACTTAACCAACAACTATGAAAATCAATTTAAACGCACTCATCATTTTATTGCTTGCCGTTTCTTTAACCGCTTGCCGCAGTAAAAAGGAAGATAACTCGGCAATACAGGGCCAATTGCAAAAGTACCTGGACGACTACAATGCTAAATATCAAAAGTTCGCCTATGCCGATAATCTCGCGCAGTGGGAATTGAATACGCACATTGTTGAAGGCGATACTATAGCGCAGCATAATGCATCCATTGCAAGCCAGGCGCTGGCCGATTATACGGGTAGCATAGCAAACATTGATTCGTGCAAAAAGTATTTGGCAATTAAGGATAAGTTAACTCCAATCCAAGCGCGCCAGTTAGATGCTATTTTGTTTTTAGCCGGTGGAAACCCCGCCAGCGCAGGCGATGTGGTGAAGAAAAGAATTGATGCTTACAACGCCGCAATTCAAAAACTGTATGGATTTAAGTTTGAAATGAATGGCAAGGAAGTTTCGCCTAACCAGATTGATGGAATTTTACGTAAGTCGGATGATTTGAAAGAGCGCCTTGCAGCATGGAACGCCAGCAAAGAAGTAGGCAAGACCTTAAGACCCGGTTTAGTTGAATTGCGCGATCTGCGCAACAAATGTGTTGCCCCGCTTAACTACAAAGATTACTTTGCTTACAATGCTTCGCAATATGGCTTAAGCACCGATTCCTTGCTGCAACTTACCCGCAGCATTATACGCGATGTTTGGCCTTTGTATCGTGAGTTGCATACCTGGACTCGTTATCACTTAGCCGAAAAATATAAGCAACCGGTGCCTGATTTTATTCCTGCACAATGGTTGCCAAATCGTTGGGGACAGGATTGGAGTGAGTTGGTAGACGTAAAAGGTTTGAACATTGACAACTACCTGAAAGGAAAAGGCCCTGAGTGGATACCGCGCGAATCGGAGAAGTTCTATATGAGCATTGGTTTCGATTCGCTGCCACAAAGTTTCTGGGATAAATCATCGCTTTACCCGGTTGATACTAAAGCCGGCTTCAAGAAAAACACCCATGCCTCGGCCTGGCACCTTGATTATGACCAGGATATTCGTTCGCTGCAAAGTATTGAAGCTAATACTGAATGGTGGGCAACCTGTTTGCACGAGTTTGGGCATGTGTATTATTTCAAAAGCTACTCAAATCCTAATGTGCCTGTAGTATTGCGCAATGGCGCTAACCGTGGTTACCATGAGGCCTTTGGAACGATGATGGGGCTTGCCGCTTTGCAAAAACCTTTTTTAGTAGGGCTGGGTATGGTTGATAGCAATGTTGTTACTAACGATACGCTGGTAATGCTTAAGCAGGCGCTGCAATACATTATACAAATACCATGGGGAAGTGGAACTATGACGGAGTTTGAGCACGACCTTTATTCTGAAAACCTTTCGGCCGACCAGTTTAATGCCAAGTGGTGGGAATTGGTTAAATCTTTCCAGGGTATCGTTCCGCCTGCAACGCGTGGTGAGGAGTATTGCGATGCTGCAACTAAAACACACATTACAGATGACCCTGCAGCTTATTATGATTACTCTATTGCCAACGTATTATTGTTCCAGGCGCATACTTTTATTGCTGATAGCATTTTGCATCAAAGCCCGCATGCTACCAACTATTGGGGCAATAAAGGCATTGGCGATTTCCTGAAAAAGATAATGACCCCCGGTGCCAGTGTTGATTGGAGAGAGCATTTACAAAACTGCATACACAGCGATTTAAGCGCTAAGCCTTTAGTTGATTATTTCGGGCCGTTAATGGTTTGGTTGAAAAAGGAAAATACAGGCCGCAAGTATACTTTGCCTGAGAAGGCGCCGTATTAGGTCAGGATAAATACCTGTGGCTATGGAACGCTTTCTTAAACTACCACGTGCCTTTCATTTTATTGTTGGATCAATGCTTGCCATTGCTTTTTGCATAAGAGTAGGTTCAAATGTTTATTTGCTATTGGTTCGTTGCGCTTTTATAGCCTATTGGTTAATTTATCCGTATGCGATTGCAGCAACCTTGTCGTTGCGAATAAGCAAAAGGATTGACTTGAATTTGACTCTGTTCTCTATTAATTGGATAGCTACTTTCATATGTTTTACTTTAGTGCAGGTTGCTTCTTTTATTTATGAAAAGGATGAGTTTCAGGTCCATGGTCCATTAGCTCTGCTAGGGTTTTATTTGATTTATGCATTTATTTTCAGCTTCCTTTTCCCGGCGAAAATTATAAAGACCATTGAAAGAGGGACTGAAGTAAGATACGGCGAGGCTTTAGGTGCTTTCTTACTACTCATTTTCATGCCTATTAATGTTTTAACGATGCATAAGCGCGTTCTTGAAGCTCTTAAAAAGTCTGTTATCCGATAAACCGGGCTCTTTGACTGTGTAAGACCATTTTAACAACTTCGTTTTAAAGGCAGGACACAAGGCAACCACATGGCATTTTTTGCTATCTTTATTAGTCTAAGAATACCGTGAAAAAATATATACTTTTTTATTGCTCTCTTATACCGTTTTTGCTGTTTGCAGGTACTCCGCGCAAGCCGGTTACCCCTGTGGCGCATGAGCAGGATTTAAGGTTTTCGGAAAACAAAGGCCAATGGAATGACCAGGCCCGCTTTAGGGCGGATATACCTTTCGGTAGTGTTTATCTTGAAAAAAACGATTTCTTTTTTGTAATGTATTCGGCTGCCGACCTGGCAAAAACCGAACACCCGGTTAAGGTTAAGGGCAAGGTAATCATCCATGGGCAGGTGATGAAGGAAGAGTTTATTGGGGCTAATCCAAATCCCTCAATAACCGGCGCAAAGCCTTTTAAGGATTATGAGAATTATTATCATGGTAACGACCCTCATCGCTGGGCCTCAGGCGTAAAAATATACCCTCAGGTAACTTATAAAGAGCTTTATAATGGGATTGATTTGAAAGTGTATACCCGTGGTAGCATGCAGCTTAAGTATGACTTTATAGTGAAGCCCGGTGCCGACGTTTCGAACATTAAGGTGCATTACAAATGGGCAAAAAGTGTGCGCCTGAAAGACAATGCCCTTCAGATTAAAACTTCGGTGGGTGATATGGTTGAAGAGCGGCCATATGCCTACCAGGAAATTGGCGGCGTACGTGTTAAGGTAGAATGCAAGTTCAATTTAAAAGATGATCAGGTAAGTTTTGATTTTCCGAACGGATACGACCGCAGCTACGCCTTAATTGTTGACCCTAATATTGTATTCTCTACCTATACCGGTGCAACGGCCGATAACTGGGGGTATACCGCCACTTACGATAACCAACAGTGCATGTATATTGCCGGGTTAGTGCGTGCCGGGGTTGACCCGTATAATACATCAATAATCGGCGATTATTCAACTACCAACGGGGCCTTTCAATCGGTTTGGGGCGGGGGTAATGATACAACCGGTATCCAGTATTCCTGCGATATGGGTGTTTCGAAATTTTCGGCTGATGGAAGCATGCTGTTGTTTAGAACCTTTTTGGGCGGAAGTAATAACGAAACACCTAACTCTTTAGTGGCCGATGCGCAGGATAACCTGATTATTTACGGTGTTAGTTATTCAACCGATTTTCCGGTTACGGCTAATGCGTATCAAACCACCAACCGCGGAAGCAGCGATTTGGTGGTGGTTAAATTAAACTCAACTGCAACAGCCCTTATTGGTTCAACTTATATCGGTGGCACAGGGCAGGATGGGATTAATTACGAAGGCAGCGAAGGCAATCCCGGTAACCTTAAGCGCAACTACGGCGACCAAAACAGGGGCGAAGTAAATATTGACAACAACAACAATATTTATGTTGCAAGTTGCACCATGTCGTCCGATTTTCCGGTTAGCAACGGTGCTGCGCAGCGTACGTTTGGTGGCACCCAGGATGGTTGTGCATTTAAAATGAATAGCGACTGCTCTCAACTTATTTGGAGCACTTATGTTGGTGGTTCTAACGATGATGCCTGTTATTCGTTAGACCTCGGGCCGCTGGGCAGCGTATATGTAGCAGGTGGCACTATGAGCTCAGATTTTCCAACCACCAGCGGTACTATACATTCAACTTACCAGGGCGGTACTTATGATGGTTTTGTTACGCGCATTAACGCCACCGGTACCCAGTTTCTTTGTTCAAGTTATTTTGGAACATCGGGTAACGACCAGATTTATGCTGTAAAACTGGATGAGGATAGCAACGTATATTTTGTGGGCCAAACCGATGGAGTTTATCCCGTGGTTAGCGCCGCATACTCCAACCCCAATAGCGGGCAGTTTGTTTCGAAAGTAAAGCCGGGTTTGGATAGTGTTTTCTACACTACTGTTTTTGGAAGCGGAAACGGCAAGCCCAATATTTCGCCAACAGCCTTTTTGGTTGATACCTGCCAAAACGTATACATAGCCGGTTGGGGAACCAGCAATAGCGAGTTTACGCAATACTTTAGCCCGCTTTACGAAAACGACATGCATAACATGCCGCTTACACCCGATGCTTTTCAAGCAACTACTGATGGAACGGATTTCTATTTTATAGTGCTGGCAAAAGATGCGCAAAGCCTGCTATTTGCCTCGTACTTTGGCGGTGACGGTTACATTGACCATGTGGATGGTGGAACCAGCAGGTTTGATAAACGGGGAGTAATGTACGAAGCCATTTGTGCGGGATGCGGAGGTAATTCACTAACGCCAACTACTACCGGTGCGTGGTCGCAAACTAACGATAGCTGGAATTGTAACGAGTTGGGTTTAAAAATCGCGTTCAATCTTTCAGGCACTAATGTTTCAGTTAGTGCTCACCCAAGGGCAACCGGTTGTGTGCCTCTTACAGTTCAATTTCAAAGCCAGGTATCGAACGTTACTTCTGTTACGTGGTATTTTATGGATGGAGGTACGTCCACCCAGGCTAACCCGCAACATACCTTTAGAGATACCGGAACCTATAACGTAATGCTGGTTGGTTATAATCCGAACTCGTGTAATGTACGCGACACTGCTTACATAGCGGTGTGGGTACGTAACGATAGTTTGAGCGCCAATTTCCTTTCGAATACTACCATTCACTGCGATAGCAACATGGTTGATTTCGTTTCTCATAACTTTGCCACTACCCAATACAATTGGAATTTTGGCGATGGTGTTTCCGGCAATACCGATTCAATAGATCATCAATATCCGGGACCTGGTACATATATCGTTACGCTTATTGTTAGCGATACCAGTAAATGTAACCTGCTCGATACTTTTTCAACGCAGATAAGAATACCCGGGCCTGTAAATGCCGCGTTTACTACTAACGATGCACGAGGTTGTATACCCCTAAACGCAACCTTCCATTCGCCGTATGACCCTACGGGAACTTACTTTTGGAACTTTGGCGATGGTGCAGCCGACACCGGAAATATTGCCTCGGTAACACACACATATACCGTTGGCGATACCTTCCAGGTAAGACTGATTGTAGTTGACTCCTCTTCGTGTAACATACGCGATACCGCTTATGCTTTAGAGATTGGGGTAGATTCGTTTGCCAATGCCGCATTCCATTTTAACCGGATATTCTACCAGTGCGATTCTGTAGCCATAATTGCATGGACTGATTACCGAGGCGCCGATTCGCAGCTATGGAATTTTGGTGACGGCACGCAAATGGCCAATGTAGATTCTGTTTCGCATACCTATTACACACCGGGTACCTACATTATAACCCATTACATAGTTGATGCCAGCATGATATGTAAGCCTATGGATACCGACCGCATAGCGGTAAGCCTGGTGCCATTACATATTACGGCTGTAATACCCGATACGGTGAGGTGCCTTCCGCTAGATGTTCATTTTACAGGCAGTTCAATTTTGCTTTCAACTGATTTTTATTGGTTTTTTGGCGATGGCGATTCTACTTCCGGTGATTCGGTTTCGCATATTTATGATTACCCGGGAACTTACCGCGTTAAACTGGTTGCCATCGATTCTAACGCCTGTGTTCAAGGCGATTCAGCTTTCGGTTTTATTACCATTATTAATGATTCCGTTCATGCCAATTTTGAATTGAATATTGTGCACGACTGCGATTCGTTGTTGCAGTTAAACCTGGTGAACACAAGCCGTGGGGCCATATCATATTCCTGGACGTTGGGTGATGGTACAACCTCAACCCTACAAGACCAAAACCTTACTTACACTGCACCCGGCACTTACACCATAACTTTAATTGCCGTTGACCCGGCGCGTTGTTACCCGGCAGATACCATTAAGAAAAAAGTAACTCTGCTGCCTAATGTAAATGGCGATTTTGCGGTTAACCCTGCATGTAAGGGTGAGGCTGTTCAATTTACCAACCTCAGTAATCCGGCCTTGCATTTTGTGTGGTATTTTGGCGATGGTGCCTCATCAAATATTTTTTCTCCTTCACATTCTTATTCGAGTGCAGGGACTTTTAATCCGCGCCTGATTATTATTGATTCTTCAACCTGTAACATTACTGATACAGTTACTCATTCGGTGCAGATACTATCAAATCCGGTAGCTAATTTTAGTTTGCCCGGAGATACTTTGAAGTTTGAAAAGCCGGTTGTATTTACAAACGCAAGTGTGAACTACAACCAATTACTTTGGAATTTTGGCGATTCAACAGCTACCAGTGATGAAACGAATCCGACTCACGTTTTCGAAAAGGTAGGCTGGATAAATATTTGCCTTACCGCTTCGAACGATTTGTGTGCCGATACTTTTTGCAAACAGATTTTTGTTGCCTTTACGCCGATTATTGGTGTGCCCAATGCTTTTTCGCCGAATGGAGATGGTGTAAATGATGTGGTATTTGTTGAAGGCAAAGGAATTACAGAATTGGTTTTCAGAATTTACAACCGCTGGGGCGAAAAGGTATTTGAATCGCACGACCAAAGTGTTGGCTGGAATGGGTTTTACAAAGGCGTTTTACAGGAAGTAGAGGTTTACACCTATACCGTTGAAGCAACTTTTATTAACGGACGAACAATTCCGTTAAAGGGTAACATTACTTTGTTAAGATAGTGAGTTATGAGTGGCGCAGGGATAACAACTGGAATTAAATGGAGTAAGCGCGGTCTACGTAAAACTGTAGCCATGCGGTTTGTCCTGCTGCTGTTGTGTTACGTCATTTCTCCTACGTTCTCTTTTTCGCAGGATATTCACTTCACGCAATTTTTTACAAACCCGCTGCTTTTAAATCCTGCGCAAACGGGCAATTTTAATGGCAACTACCGCATAGGTTTTAATTTCAGGGGGGAGTGGCCCTGGGCTATCGGCAACACCAGTCCGTACAATTATCATACTGAAACGCCCTATGTAGATTTCTCTTTTTTGGAAAACAAAATTACCTCGGGTTGGATGGGTATTGGTTTCAGCTTTTTGAATGACGAAGCCGGTGACGGGCAACTTACCTACCGAAGATTTAATTTAAGCTATGCCTATCACCAGGCATTTGATAAAGACCGCCGGTATGTGCTTTCAGCCGGGGCGAATGTTAGTTACATCATCCGCTCAATAGATTTTGCTAAGTTGTATTTTAACGACCAGTGGGTAGATGAAGAAGGATTCAATACCAACATCAATCCGCACGAGCCCATTATACGCCAAAGCTTTGGTATGGTTGACCTTGCTGCCGGGCTTAATTTCGCCGCTCAAATTACCGAGCGATTTAAATTTGATGTTGGCTTCTCCATGTTACACATTAATCAACCCCGCGATAATTTTTATGCGGATGCAGAGCGATTAGGCTTCAGGTATCAACCAACCGCAGGCATACAATATACCATTAGCGATAAACTTACTTTAACTGCAAATGCCTATTACGGTTATGAAAAACAAGCATCAGAAGGGTTGATAAGCGCTATGCTTGAATACGGATTTATTAATAAGAAATCATCAGTAGCTGATAACTCGGTTTATTTTGGAGCATGCTATCGTGTAAACGATGCGCTTGCTCCCATATTCGGCTATCAAATAAAAAAAACGAGATTGCTGTTGAGCTATGATGTTACCCTATCTCAACTTCTTAATCCTGCACGTGCCAATGGCGGCCCTGAAATATCGCTTGTGCATGTAGGTAGTTTTACACGCGAGTTTAATGGGAAGAAGGTGTATTGCCCTAGATTTTAATTAGAGGCAATAGAACGCTGATTTATTATGATCATTATGATAAATACAGTGATTAATAAAATACATCATAATAAAACCATAAAAATCATAATAAATCAGCGTTCTATTATAATTGCATGTTATGCCGAAATAAACCTTACCAAACTTCTTTTGGCAATGGGTAGCATAGTTTCGGGTAACGGGAAGGATTCTTTAAACTCGATGGCATAGGTAGCAGGATTTGGCAGTTGTTTGTGCTGCTCTATCAGCTTGTATTTTATTTGCTCGTAACTAGCAGTAACGCTGATGTTATAGTTAAACAGAAAACGGGTATTGATACCGCGAAAGCGCTCCTGTATATTTTCGAAAATAGTTATTTGGTAGTAGTAAACGTTTACCAGCTTTTTTAAATAGTCCGATAAAAAGAAATAGCCTTCCTCGCTGCGTAAAGGCAAAATACCTACCGGGAAAACCTCGAGTTTATCTTCAACCTCTTCATATAGTTCTTTCCCCAAACCTAGTTTCTTTTCAATTTCGGGCATGGCAAACTCAATAATGGCATCCATTTCCTTAATCAATTCATCATCCTGAAAAGCTTCTTTGTATTCTATTTTGAATTTTTCGAAATCGATGCGCGAGATTTCTTTAGGAAAGTCTTTAGCCACAGCTACCTTTTGCTCTTTCAATAATTGCAGGCCCCTTAAATGCTCGGTCAGCTCCGAAAGGCGGGGGTATAATTTTTTCTCATCAAAGTGTTGGGCAGTTTCCTGCAAATAAGCCAGCAGGACATACTTTTTGTATTCAAAATCCATCCAACCATCGGTAAGCCAGTTTTTATCAAGTGCTGCCATAAAAACCCCTTTAATTGTTTAACGGAAATTAGTGATAGTTGTTATAGCGACGAAGCCTGAATACGTAACATTTAAACGTTTTTATAATGGCTGTCTAATTTACTCTTGTAATTTGACCAGTTTTCTGACAATACTATAGCCAGATTGGGTAATACGTAGCTCATAAACCGCACTTGCAATTGAACCTAAATCGACAGTGGTTTGGAGGTTATTTATTGGCACCCTAAAGATTAACCTTCCAAGCTCGTCATAAACTTCGCCTTCGCTCCCTAACCATTCCGGGCCGACGACTATTTGCCAGTTAGTGGTTGTTGGGTTAGGGAATATTTTAATGTGGTTATCGGAAAGCGAGTAGATATTTAATTGGCCATCGGATATAACGATACATCCGTTTGAATCGGTAATCTGGACAGCATAGATGCCTGATACCGAGGCCAAATAAGTTTTTGATGTTGCACCGGCAATTGCGGTATTGTTTAAATACCATTGGTAATCATCAGCATCACTTGCTATTAAAGTATCTCCTGAAATAGATATACTGGCGGACACTACAGTTAAAACGTGAACAGAAAAATTATCGGAAACTTCGGAGCAGTTATTTGTGGAAACGGTAACATTATAAATACCGCTGGTATGTGAGTAGATGCATAAAGATGTTTGTCCCGTGCTCCAAAGATAATTGGTAAACCCTGTTGGCGCACATAACTCTACAGAGTCGTAACTGCAAATGTTGTTTTTGTCGGACGTCAAGTTTACTTGCGAAGGAAGAACGTGAACATTAATAATGGATGATTCTATAGGTCCGCATGTGGCTGTTTGACCCGAAATGGTATAGGGTTGATTGCTATCCGGAAACAACAGGTAGTTGTTAGAATCAATTTTGAATAGCAAGTTTTGGGGTTCTACTTTACAGTTAAATACATTTTTCAAAGTAAGAAAAACTGTATCGCCCTGACACAAGACTGAATCAGATAATTGATATTTTATTGGCTCTGGTATGATTACAGGGCCACCAACGCAGGAGCAATCAAAAGTAAATCGCCATAAGTCACTGAACGCGAGATAACCTCCCCAAACCCAAAAATTGCCAAATTTATCTATCCATTGACAAGAGCCTGCACGGCCTGGTGGATTATTCATTAAATCCGGCACCCGATAAACACCATAATGCCCGTTGGTTGTATTACTATGAAGCTGATTCCATTCATTGTTCCTAGGGCTGTAAAGCCAAAGATCCGCAAGGGCAGAGAAATTACCAAGCGTATCGGCATATTCACCACCATATTCAATAAAGAAATTGCTTTTCCCAAAAACCTGTGGACTTTGGTTTTCAAATCTGGACATTGGCTCTTGTGTCTTAGTCCAAATACATGGTTGCTGGTAAATACCTAATGAATTTAGTGACTTTTCACCTGCTACCCAACACCACCGATGTGTTGAAGCATTATACCGCCAGACATCGTTGAAGGTATTTTCGTTGGCCCAATTTATTCCCCCAAATAAATAAAAATTTCCCAATGTGTCCTTCCAATGAGTATATGCGCTTCTTCCGGGTGGCAAATTGTTACTTGATTCTATATTTTTGCTGCCATAGGAGCCCACAACGTATGGCCCTTGAGGGCCGCTCATCCAAACCCATTGATTTTGCGCAATATTAAAGTACCACATATCCGAGAACCCATCACCATAACCTTCTCCTCCATATAACCAAAGGTTATCATCATCATCTACCCATGCTGCGTGTGACTCCATTCTCGCCCCTGGAGTGTTATTTGCTGAGGGCACTCCCCTTATACCGTAGACCGGAGTATCACCATCACCTATACTCTGCCCACTCATCCAAGTCCATTCATTAGTGATTATATGATACTTCCATAAATCGCTTTGCACGTAGTTACCCATAGAATCAAAACCAACTCCACCATATAACCATAAGTCGCCTAGCGTATCTGTCCATGTTAGACTAGCAAACGCTCTACCCCCTGGGTTGTTAGAGGGGGCAGGAACTCCTTTTATGCCATAGGAGGCAATAAAATTCCAACCTTTGGACCCGTTTACCCAAGTCCACATATTGATTTGCGGGTCATATTTCCACAAAAGATTGGAAAACCCGGAGTCTATAACTCCTCCAAACACCCAAAAATTGCCATCCAAGTCGATCCAATTCGCGGCTTCATACGTACCAGGGGGTGTATTGTTTGCGTTTGGTACTCCTCGCACTCCATAAACTCCAACGCGATCTACCCCTTGAGGTCCGCCCATCCAAGTCCAAACACCACTTTGCGATTTACAAAGTGATGGCATAAGAGAAAGTATTAAAATCAATGCGGTTTTCAGGAAATTATTTGTAAGTCTAATTTAATAAATAAAAAACATCTTGTAAGAGATGTTGCTTTACGGGGTGATGATCCAATGTCATTGACTTAAGGAAACTCCCATGTGACCACCTCTGGGGTCGAATATCTTCGTTCTGGATTATTTCTATAAAGCTATGACCTCTCCGAGGTCAAATTGCTTAAGTCAATGTCAAAGGGTGGTGGTCATTTGGCCTCTTAAATTAACTTAAAATATTGACAATCAATTTGTTGATATTTTAAAAGTGACCACCACCCCGCTGGAAAACCTGACATCCATCTAAAAATAAATGCACAGCAGGAAGAAGGGACTGCAGCGCTTAGGGCTTAATGGTTTCATTGTCTTTTTAATTTGCTTTACGTTTGCGCACATGAATTACAAGAAGATTGGCCTTGAGGACTTGAATTATTTTAAAAGCATATTGGCTGAGAACTCGGTTTTTGCCGATGAGGCCACGTTGGATAAATTCAGTCGTGATGAAACTGATGGGTATAGGTATTTACCTGAAGTGGTTTTAAAGCCCAACACGGTAGAAGAGATTAGTGCTGTTATGAAGTACTGCAACCAGCAGTTAATACCGGTTTCGCCCCGCGCAGGTGGCACCGGGCTTTCGGCAAACAGCTTGTGTGTATATGGTGGTGTAATGCTTAGCATTGAGCGCCTGAACAAGATTTTAAAAATTGATGAAAGGAACCTTCAGGTTATAACCGAGCCTGCCGTTATTACAGAGGTATTGCAAACTACATTGCAGGAAAAAGGGTTGTTCTATCCACCGGATCCTTCTAGTCGAGGCAGTTGTTTTATTGGTGGTAATGTTGCCTGCAATAGCGGTGGGCCAAGGGCCGTAAAGTATGGTGTGGTAAAAGACTTTGTTTTAAACTTAGAAGTGGTTTTACCAAACGGCGATGTAATCTGGACCGGCGCCAATACACTTAAAAACTCCACCGGCTACAACCTTACTCAGTTGCTGGTAGGTAGCGAGGGGACACTCGGCATCATTACCAAAATTGTGTTCAGGCTATTGCCTTATCCAAAATTTAACAACATTATGCTGGCACCTTTTACCAGTATGGATGAGGCCAGTGCTGCTGTATCGGCGGTTTTCAGGGCGGGTATTATTCCTTCGTGTATTGAGTTTATGGAGCGCGAGGCTATTGAGTATGTAATGAACTTTTTGGGTGACGTAACCATACCTTTGGCTGATGATACCCGTGCAACCTTGTTGATTGAAGTGGATGGTAACGACATGGAGAATATCCAGAAAGATTGCGAGCGCATTTATGAAGTGCTATCGCAGTTTGAGGTAGGTGAGATTTTGTTTGCCGATAGCGAGGCGCAAAAGGCAGATTTATGGCGCATGCGCAGAAACATTGCCTACGCCGTTAAAAAAACCAACATGACGGTTGAAGAAGATACCGTTGTGCCCCGCGCCGATTTGCCCGAACTACTAACGCATATAAAAGCAGTAGGTAAAAAATACAATTTCCGCTCGGTGTGCTATGGGCATGCAGGTGACGGTAATGTACATGTGCGCATTTTAAAAGATGAGTTGACCGATGATTACTGGACCAATGAAGTGCCCAAAGGCATTCGGGAGATATTTGAAAAGGTGGTGGCCTTAGGAGGCACTATTTCGGGCGAGCACGGTATTGGACGGATACAGATTCCGTATATGGATATTAAATTCAGAGAGTTGCAGTTGGATTTAATGCGGAATATTAAAAAGGTGTTCGATCCTAACTCAATCCTTAACCCAGGCAAGATATTTTAGGGTCCAAAGGCGCTTTTAACGTTTCACACCCTTTAACTTTTACGCATAAAGAACTTGTGTAAAATAACTTATCTTGCCTGTCGTTTAATGGTCTAAACATTTTATCAAGTGAGGAAACTTCTTTTACTAATAGCGTTTTTTGCCTTTACAGGTAATGCCTTGTTTGCGCAGGATGATGAGCTGCCACCCCCTACCAGTAAACCTAAAACCGATAATAACCAGCCTACGCCCGGCAATACCACACCACCTAACACAAATAACGGGAACGATTTTCAGGGCTTTTCAAAACCTAAAAAACTAGACCTCTCTAAATTTATTATTGAGCCCGATTTCAATTTGGGCTTTGGTGGTAACGAAATTGATTTGGGCTTATCGCCTTATGTAGGTTATAATGTTTGGAAGGATCTTTATTTAGGTGGAGGTATTACTTACTTGTATACCGGTTATAGAAACATCCAGTTTCAGGATGCATCGGGCCGCACCTATTACGCAAACGCCAATGCCAATACTTACGGTGGCGGTGTTTTTGCCCAATACAATATCTGGCATGGCTTTTTTGCCCGTGTAAAGATTGAGGTTTTACACCGAGATATGGATGATTTAGGCAGCAATAACATCAGCATCCAACTAAACCCTTCTAATAACTCTTACCAGGTGGAAATCCCCAAAGTACATGTTACCATACCCGATATGTTAGTGGGCGTAGGGTACAACCTGTTGCGCAGCAAAAACTTCTTCTTCCCTATTATAGTTTCGTACAATGTTTTAAACTCGGTTACCAATAAAACGTACGCCGTATATCCGCATAGTATTGTGGTGCAATTGGGTTTTGTAAATGTATTTTAACCGGTAGAGATTTACTAAGGTTTGTGCTGCTCTTTAGGCTGTTTCAATATAGCAAAACCGATAATTACTACAAGGCCCAGTATAGATAACAACAGGCTTGAAACAGTTCGGTCCCCTAATATTTCAACTAATTTCTTCAGCATTTTAAGTGGGTAATACTATAACTGAAAGATAATCATTTAAGGGGATAATTAGCTGCTTTAACTTGTACCAGATTAAATCTCACGCTTCAATCCTTATATTGCGTTGTGGTTTTTAACCACTTTTATAAAATCAAAAAGGAATTATGAAAGAGATTTTATGCGCGGTATTAGCCTTATTTCTGTTGGTGCAGGTTTCCGCACAGCAATCATCAGCTAAACTACCAAAGCTATCTCCGCGAACACAACAGTACCTGCTACAATTAAAAAAGGCCAGTGGCAAACTAAGTCCGCAGCCCGACTATGCTTATAAAAAAACCGCCGAAGGTATTTTTATGAGCGCCATGGTTAAGGTAAGCTCCATCTCAGCTCAATCTGAAATAGAAGCGTTGGGAGGACACGTTAATACAAAAGCCGGTAACATATGGACCGTTCAAATTCCAATTAATAACGTTGCTGCATTTACAACGACCCCGGACATAAGTTATATCGAGTTAGATGAACTGGTTACTATGAAACTCGACTCCGTTCGCAAAGTAACGCATGTTGATTCAGTTCAAAAAGGGATTGGCTTGCCTATGCCTTACACCGGCAAAGGGGTTGTTGTAGGCGTAGTTGATGCCGGCTTCGATTTTACGCACCCCGTTTTATATGATACTTCGGGCGGCTCGTACAGGGTTAAAAGAGTTTGGCTGGAAAAGGCCACCGGTACACCACCATCGGGTTTTAATTATGGCAGCGAGCTTACCGATGCTATTGCTATAAAGGCAGCACAAACCGATAATAACACATTCTCGCATGGCATGCACGTAACCGGTATTGCAGCGGGTAGCGGGCACGGTAGTACGGTAAACACTAATTATAAATACCGCGGTATGGCGTTTGAAAGCGATGTGGTATTGGTTGGTATTATGCCCGATTCAACGCAGTGGCAAAACACCGGTATGTCGGATTTTATTGATGGTATCAACTATGTTTTCCAATACGCCCAATCCGTCGGCAAACCTGCGGTGGTAAATCTTAGCTGGGGTTCCCCTTCAGGGCCGCATGACGGCACCTCGTTATTCAGCCAGGCATGCGATGCACTGACCGGTCCCGGTAAAATATTTGTTTGTGCAGCAGGGAATAATGGCCAGGACCATCTGCATCTTCAAAAGAACTTTACAACAAACGACACCATCGTTAATACCTTCGTCAATTTCGACCCAAGCCTGGGGCGTCAAAATACCTGGGTAGATGTTTGGGGCGATAGCGCCAAGCCATTTTGCGTTCAGCTTTCGCTATACAACAACACGGCAATTGATAGCACCGGTTTTGTTTGTTTAGATAATAACACGCATGAGTATTTTTTGATTGGCAGTAACAGCGATACCTGCTTTGTAACGCTTACTACCTCGTCTCAGGAGTTCAACGGCAAAACGCGGGTTTATATAAGCCTTTATAGCCGGGTAACCGATAGTGTTTGCTTAAGTATAAAGAGTACCGATGGGCAGGTAAACCTATGGAACGGCTATGTGCGCACCGGTGAGGGATATGTTGGCCCCTTAACCACTAACGGCCGTGCCTGGGCAACACCCGGCGATTCGCTATTTACCGTTGATGATATTGCTACCACCAACTCTGCAATAACCGCCGGCGCTTATGCAAGCAAATTGTCTTTCAGGTGTATCAATGGTCAAACGTATACTTACCAGGGTGGCAAAATACATGCCCTGGCGCCTTTCTCTAGCATTGGCCCAACGGTTGATGGAAGAATTAAACCTGATATTACAGCACCGGGTTTCGGAGTAGTATCATCGGTTAACTCTTTCGATTCATCATTTATAACTGTTAGCGGTGCTAACTTTAGCAGCACCATTACCTCATATCATAGCACTTTAACGGGCCGCAATTATTACTTCGCTATACTAGCGGGCACGTCTATGGCATCCCCAGCTACCAGCGGTATTGTTGCCTTAATGCTTCAGGCTAATCCTAACTTAACACCAACCGAAATAAGAACCATCCTGGCCCAAACTGCTATACAGGACACATTTACAGGGCACCTTCCCATTGGAGGCAACAATTATTGGGGGCCGGGTAAAATCAACGCCTATCGCGCTGTAATCGAAGCTGCTGCTTTAAGCACATCGGTAACTGTTATACCGGGCGCTACGCTTGCTTGTAACTTATTTCCCAACCCAAACAAGGGCAACTTTACATTGCAGTACACCAGCAATTTGGAGGACAACCTGAATGTTGAAGTATTTGATTTAGATGGCCAATTAATGTTTAAGGATGAATGGAAAGTAGCCGCCGGAACAAACAACAAGCGTCTGGACATATCGAAACTAAGCAGCGGCGTTTACCTTACCAGGGTTTCATCTGCACAGGGTTCGGCTTTGATACGAACTGCGGTTGTGAAATAGAGAATTAAATTTACTATCAATCAATAAACTCACCAATGAAAAGAATTCTAAAGGTAGTCCTCGGTATCATCGTTGTTTTTGCATTGGTTCATTTAGCCGTAAATCTTAGCGGTAACGGGTACCTACACAAAGGCCTTTGGGCCAGTTACCTGCATGGCAACAACTCGGCTACTATTGATGATGCGCGCTATTTCGATACGCATAAAATTGAAGCCGGCAACAACCCATGGCAATGGCCGGTTAGCACTGGTTATAATCAAACCAAACTATCGCCTAACCTACAGCAGGTTTTGGCAAAAACGGGCAGCGTAGCTTTTCTGGTTGTTCAAAACGATAGCATCCTGAACGAAAACTATTGGGAAGGGTATAGCGATAGCTCGCAATCGAACTCCTTCTCAATGGCCAAAAGCATTACCACTATGCTGGCCCAAATTGCTATTCAAAAAGGTATTTTGAAAGATTGGCATCAAAAAGTAAGCAGTATTCTTCCCGGCCTAAAAGGAGCGCGCGCTAATGAACTTGAGTTGTGGCACCTCAGCACCATGAGTTCGGGCCTTGAATGGGATGAAGCGTATAAGAATCCATTTGCCGTTACGGCCAAAGCCTATTACGGCGAAGACGTTAACAAATTGATGATGACCTTGCCTATTGTTGACGAACCAGGCAAAGTATTCAATTACCAAAGCGGCAACACGCAATTACTTGGCATGTGCATTATGAAAGCCACCGGTAAATCAATGGCCGACCTGGCTTCTGAATGGCTATGGAAGCCATTACAGGCGCAA
>CAIOTH010000146.1 GCA_903861145.1 uncultured Bacteroidota bacterium
ATCGTGCCGGCTCATGGCAATAAAAATACCGGCGAAGGCGTATTTGTCCTTTTTCATTAATTGGCCCACCATGCCAAAGTCGAGCAATATGATGCGACCGGTTTCATCTACCAATATATTACCCGGGTGCGGATCGCCGTGAAAATATCCGTACTCAAATATCTGCGACAGGTAGATATCCATTCCGCGCTCTACAATGCGGGCAGGGCTCAAGCCCCATTCTTTCAACTGCTTTACATCTGTAATTTTACATCCCTTCATAAACTCCATAATAAGTACCTTGTTGGTAGAGTACTCACGATAAGCTCTTGGAACATAAAAATCACTTCTGCCTTTATAAGTTGCACGAAACCTATCAATGTTACGCGCCTCATTCAGGTAATCCAACTCTTTGGTAATAGCCCGTTCAAAAACGCGCACAACTTCTTCGGCATTTAAAACACCTTGTTTTTTTAAGTATCTGTCAGCTCTTTTTACAACCTCTTTAATAATGCCCAAATCAAGGGCAATGGTTTCATCAACACCCGGGCGCTGCACCTTCACAACTACTTCTTCGCCTGTTTTAAGCTTAGCTTTATGCACCTGGCCAATAGATGCCGAAGCCATGGGGACCTCATTAAACTCTTCAAAAATATCGGTTAGTTTTTTACCGGTTTCGCGCTCAACTATAATCTTTACATCAACAAAGGCGAACGGAGGAACCCTATCCTGCAGTTTTTCAAATTCCTTAACCAGTGCTTCGGGTATAATATCGGGCCTGTTACTTAAAACCTGTGCCAGCTTAATAAAAGTGGGGCCTAATTCTTCCGCCACCATTCTTACCCTTTCCCAGCGGGTATATTCCATCACCGGCTTATCATCGCGCAGCCATTTAATACGCATGCTTTCGGTAACCAGGTTGCGCAGGGTGGAATTGGCGATAACATCTTCAAAGCCATACTTGATGAAGATGCCGAGTATTTCCCGGGTACGATTAATGTTACGGAAGGTCTGGTTGAGAATCATTCAGGACTTAAAAGTAAAAAGTATGGCGTAAAATAATAAAAAATGCCATCACAACGGATGGCATTTTCCTGAAATCTCAAATAAAACGTATTAAGCTTCGCTTGACTTTTCGGTGTGTGCTGGTGCTACATGGTGTGCAGCAGGCTTAGCGTGGCTTACTTTTTTGTGACTAGGCTTTTTTTTTGCAACTTTTTTTGCAGCGGCTTTAGGGGCAGCTTTGGCAGCCGGCTTTGATGCGCCTGCTTTCTTTACGCTTAACTGGCCTTCAAGCTTTTCAATTCTTTTTTGCAGTTTACCAACTTCAGAAGTGGTAAGCTTTACAAACTTGTGAACCGCCTCGTTGTACTTAGCTTCGATTTCCGGTCTACGGGCTTCAACTTTTTTAATAGCCTCGCCTACAATCTTCTTGCCGTCAGCTTCGCTCACTTTGCCTTTTTTTACTAATTCGTTTACTGATTTCTGAACTACTTCTGCAGTGTGTGCAGCAAGTCCTACGCCTGAATAGAAATACTTCTTCAGGTTTTCCTGGATGTTGTTGTTTGCCATGATGAACATGTTTTTAATTGGTTAAATAATGATTGATGAGGAGAGGTAATCATATACAATGCCAAATCAATTTCTTGTTTGCAAAACTATATGCTTTAGTTCACCAAATCCTTTAATTTTCATTAAATCGATGCAAAGAAAACATAAGCCTGTTGCGGGTTTGAGGATATTTATCATCTTAATTGAAACTTTTTTATGACAAATTTCAGGCTTAAGACAAGGGGCAATAATGACAGAACGAATTGTCCGATGGCCTTATTTTATCGGCTTATTTGTCACATTTACTCCTCATCATTCGGCTTATTTTTTCTTTCTTCACCTTCAAAATTTACCCTTTTCTAAATATTGATCCATGCTCAAACCTCTCGAATATCTATATATCATCACCGCAGTAGTGGAAATTTATGCCGAAGCCACCCAAAATGAGGTAGTGCGCTTTTTTTCAAAGCCGCTCCTTATGGTTTTACTACTTGCTTTTTATGTGCAGTCAATTTCAGGTAATTGGAGCAAGCTCAACAAGTTTCTTGCGGCATCGCTTGTATTCTCGTGGTTCGGCGATGTAGCGTTGATGTTTGTACCTAAGGCTTTAGATGACGTTTCAGTAATGGGGCTGCCCAAAAATCCAAACTTCTTTTTAGTAGGTCTGGCGGCCTTCCTGGTGGCACACATGTTCTACGCCATCTCGTTTAGCGATGTATCCGATAAAAACAAAGCGCCCATCATGCGCCGTAAATTCTGGGTTGCCATTCCGTTGGTTATTTATATGGTAACCCTGCTGTTCTACCTCGTTCCCTCTATTTCAGGTAATCCTTTAACCAAACCTTTTTTGGTGCCGGTTATTATATACTCTGGCGCTATCGCTACAATGGTTGCTTTTGCACTTAACCGCTATAGCCGGGTGAACGATAAAAGTTTCGCCCTTGTTTTTGGTGGCGCGCTTTTATTTATGTTTTCTGACTCTATTATTGCCATTAACAAGTTCCTTTATCCGTTTGAATCGGCAGGTATATTTATCATGGTGCTATACATTGCGGGGCAATACTTTATAGCTAAAGGGGCTTTGCAACAATATAAAAACGAGAACTAGAGAGATTCTTTCTTAAATAAAATGGCGTCCAGGCTATACTTACCCGGCCCCACAATCATTAAGGCTATATAAACAAATAGGTAAAGGGTGGCTAATTCGCCTTTTGCAAAAACGGCACCATCATGAGCCATAAATACTGCTACTCCCATGGTAATTATGAGCGGAATGGTAGAAACACTGGTTAAAAAACCAACAAGCAGTAACGCCGAACAAAAAAATTCGGCAAATACTACCAATGCAAGTGAGGCGGTAGTACCCAAACCAATAAAATTCATGAATTGGGGCTCGTACTCCCTAAAATGAACCAGCTTATCATATCCGTGGTGGATCATTAGCACACTAACGCCAATGCGCAGAATTAATAAAGCGAGACTAACCGTAGTTTCGGTGTAATTGCGTAAGGCAAATTTGCGAATCATATTTTAGGTTTAAATGACAAATAAATTACGCCGAAAGTAATTCAGTTTTCACATCCTCACCACTTTTTTAATCCCATGTTAAAACAACCTTTAAGAAATCTCATTTAGCTACATAACCACAATATTTAACCCCATTTTACGTCAGTAATCTTGTAAAAAACCAATTAAGGGGCCGTTTTTGTAAATAACATAGAAATACCCACAACAATAGCTTGCTTTTTGATGTTAAACGCATTAGATTGATGAAACCAGCGGATTTTTTATATTTTCGCGTTTCGCCAGAAGAGAATCATATTATAGTTTATCATATAAAACCCGGAGGCAGATAAATGAGACAGTTAAAAATCTCCAAGTCAATTACCAACCGCGAGAGCCAGTCTATTGAAAAATACCTGCAGGAAATCGGAAAAGAAGACCTGTTGACCCCTGAAGAGGAAGTTGAACTTGCCAGGAGAATTCGTGCCGGAGACCAAACAGCTTTAGAGAAACTTACCAGGGCTAACCTGCGTTTTGTGGTTTCGGTTGCAAAGCAATATCAAAACAACTCGCTTTCGTTAAATGACCTTATTAATGAGGGGAA
>CAIOTH010000147.1 GCA_903861145.1 uncultured Bacteroidota bacterium
TGCGTTTGTACATGTATCGCAAAGCTTTTTTTCCTTGCCATCTTTTACTATATAAATATGGTTCGGAGTAAGGTCGTTTTTGCCATCAAAGTATTCATCCAGGAAAACAAACTTGAAATGATGAGGACCGGTATAACTGATATGGCTAAAGTAATTTGAACCGCCGTTTTGTAGTTGGTCTTTCTTCACTTCGGCAAAGGGATTTATTTTTTGAAGGTTCAGGTTTTCGTCCATCAACACATCCTCCTTACTAGGTAGACTTAACAGCATAAACTCATAATTGCCTGCGCGGGCGGGGTCCTTATCAGGGGCTGTTGCAAATTCATGTTTGGGGTCGAGGCCGATAGTATAGGGAATGCTTATCACGGTATCCTGTTGAGGTGCTAAGGTTACGCTTACTACCGGTGATGCACCGTAATAATTATCGAGATAATTTGACTCTTTTAAATTGATAGAATCGTTGGTAGGATACCAGTAAGTAGTGTTTTGATAGAAAAGGCGTAAGTAGTATGTTTTGGACTGTGAACCAGTGTTTTTTAAGCGAACTTTTGCATAAGCGTTATCCTTTGTAAGGCAGGTGTTAGGATAACATACTTCGGCATATTTCCAGGTATTGCTATCAATGTGATACACGCAATCTTTGCTGTATACATGCACGTATTGCAAGTTTAGTGTAGGGTCAAACCCCAGGGGCTTAAACTCAATAACTTCACTATCGGTGCCGGTCGTAAAACTTTTCTCTAGTTTATTATTCCGGTAAAAATCATCAGCCAGCTTATAAAGCAGGTATTTTTTATCGAAGTATTCGGCGGAGTTAGGTTTTGGCCGCGCAATGTCAATTGTTACCTCCAACTTTCTTTTACAACCGGTGGAGAAAAGAAGTATGCCAAGGCAAAATGAAAGTGCAAATGTTTTGAGTCTAATATTTATCACAGATTAAAAATAATATTCAAAACCTAAACAACTAGTATATAGTAAGCCGTAGTTACAAAAACGAAGCTCCTTCACTCAGTTCCTCGAAAAACTGAATTTTCTTTTCACGCAAGAGGCGCTTGGCGTTTTCAACTAATTCGCCACCCAAAAAGATGGGGAAGATGGGGGTTTTGAAAGTGTTGCCGGTAAAAATATCGGCTATTTTACTGGTGTCTGTCATGTGCTGCGGGGTGACAATAACATATAGAGCATCTGCGCCAAAGTTATCCGCCACCTTTATGGCATCTAAATATCTTGTGTGGTCGCTATCGCCAATAATATCAACCGGGTTATTTTTTGACCAGTTGTAAGGTAATACCTGACTCAATTCATTCAGTTGGGCCGCGCTTAGCTCAAACATTTTGTCGCTTATTAAATCGCTCATTACAGTGCCTTCACCGCCGGCGTTGGTAATAACGAGTATCTTTTTGAACTGGTGTGGATATAGCAGGCCGTTGGTATCGCTCAGCATTTTAACGCCAACACTTTTTAATAACCCCACAAACATTTCGTAATTGCCCGATAAGTTACCGGTGTGCGAAAAAGCTGCTTTTTGAGCGGCTTTGCTTTTGCCTGCTTTGAAAATATTAACGGGTACCTTGCTTTTGCGTATGGCGCGTAAAAGGTTTTTACCGTGTTGAATGCCTTCAACATATAAATTTAGCGGATTAGAGCCGGTATATGAATGTATGAGGTCAGCAAAGTCAATATCGGCCATATTGCCTACTGAAACGATATTTTCAAAACCAATATTTTCAACAGGAGCCTTATCCATTAACTCGGCTAAAATTGCACCTGATTGTGAAATTAAATTTACCGGCCCCCGGTGCACATCGGGTGTAGCGAAAGTTAGATTGAGGTCGTTGGTGTATACCCCCAGGCAATTAGGGCCTACAATATTTAAATCGTGTTCAGCAGCTAGTTGGGTTAAAAAAACTTCGTCTTCACCTACCTCTTTAAATCCTGCGGTAATGATGATAATGTTCTTTACCCCCTTAGGTATCAATTCTAAAATGGTTTGTTTAACGTTTTGAGCAGGTATTGCAATAACCGCTGTGTCAATATCGGGTAAGGCCCCTATTGTGTTGTAAACCTGTTTGCCAAACAGGGTTTTGAGTTTTGGGTTAACAAGATAAACATTGGGATGAGCCGCTACGTTTTCCGCCAGCGCGGAACCCACCTTTTCCGGGTGTTCGCTGGCACCAATGATGGCTACTTTTTGGGGATTAAAAATTTGTGGCGCGCTTTTTAGCTTTTTTGTTTGAGGTTGTAGCTTATCAAATTTTGCCCGGGCATCTACTACGGTTAAACTGTTTGGGGTTAGTATAACCGGGTTGAAATCAAGCTCGCTGGCTTCGGTTTTTTGGAGCTTTTTGATAAGGTCGATTGCCGGAGTTAATTCATATTTGGTACCCCTGAAACCTGTGGTAAACAGGGTGGAAATTTTGGTTTGTAGAATGGCGCGTTTAATTTCTTCCTCATCCGCTTCGCTATCAATAAAACAAACATCCTTAAAAAGTTCTACAAAAATACCGCCGGTTCCAAAAACAATCACCTTTTCAAAAACAGGATCGGTAACAACCCCGAAAAAGAGTTCAATGCCTTTGCACATTTGCGTGGCTATTAACCGGTCGTTATCATCCAGCGCAATGCCGTGTGCTTTGATGTTGCTGAGAATAGTTTTTTGTGCAGCTAATAATTCTTCGCGGTTTTTAATATCAATTACTACGCCGCCAACATCGCTTTTATGCACCACTTTAGGCGATTCTATTTTAAGCGCTACGGGATAAAAATCTACGTCTAACTCGGCTGATAAATTAAATAGTTTGTAAGCCGGGGTATTGATGCCTTCTTTCTTTAACCAATCATAAATTTCACTTTCAAGCATAATGCGTTTTGAGTTTAAACGCAAAGTAGCCTGTTTTGATTGAAATGGATGTAAGGCTTTTGTTAGGCAATGGCCTGATGAATATCATAAACACTATGTAAGCAACGCCTTCCACTGATCGCTCTCTGCATATTCCTTTATTACCGCATTTCTCTTTTGTAGCAACCGCCGCGTATAAGCTGTTAGAAATAGGGTATTGGCGATCTCACCAGCAATGCCAAATGGGGATTTAAAGTCAAAAACATCGGTCATGGTGGTAGTTTGTCCCTGTGTTTTAAAATGATGTTCGTGCCTGAATGATTTAAAAGCACCATCTACCATTTCATCAACGAAAAAATAGGGGGCGTTGAATTCGGTAATTAGCGAAGATAGGTTTTGCCAAACGCCCAAATGTTTGGCGCGCCAGGTAACACGCTCGTTCAATTCAATCAATCCCGTTGTTCGACCGGCAATAGCACGTTCGTTGGTATGTTTGGTTGATACCATGTGCAGGTCGATGCTTCGTGAAAGGTCGAAGCACCTTTGAATAGGGGCGTTAATGACTGTTATGATTTGAATAACCGGCATAGCGATTAGCGGATTTATTGCGCAATTAGGCTTTTAAGCGAGGCGGTATTTATTTCATGACCACCCTCAAAAAATATTTCTGTAAAGTTTAAAGCTTTGTAAGCTTCTTGTGCCATGCTCAATCTTTCGGCGGTAATAAACTTGTCGCGTTTACCGCAAATAAAATAGTTATAGGTTTTTCTCAAGCCCGAAGTTTCGCTAAGCGGTAATAACTCGGGTGCAACTTCGCCACCGTAAACAATCGCCCGGTCAACCCGGTTTTGGGTTGCGTTTAACCAACGTGTAACGGTTGATGCCCCTTGAGAGAACCCGAGCGCTGTAATGTTGCCTTTATAATTATTGAGGCCAAGGTTTAAGTATAGCGTATCGAGATAATTGATGTAGTCTTTAATTTCATTTAACCGGTCTTCGCGGGTCATCCAGGTGGCGCCAACTTCGGTGCCCTGTTTGTCTATGTAGAACCTGTTTAAAGCTTCCGGCGCAATAAAGAAAGTGGAATCGTTTGCCAGCGGCTGAAACTCAGTCAAAAAGCTTTGTGCCGATAGCCTGAACCCGTGGATTACCATCCACACATGCTTTGTGTTTTGATTTAGTTCTCCGAGTGTGTAAAAGCGCGCTGTTTTTTGAACGGTAATATGATTTTCGGTTATCATTTAGGCTTAGGACTTTTGTTGGTGCGTAAAGATGGTTATGGAGCGTGCTGCCAACAAAATAATTAGCGGTGCAAAAGCGCTATTGTATGGTTGTGGGTTGTATTTCCATCCCAATAGCAGAACCATCATCAAAATATAGGTTGCCAGAAAATAGTATTTCAACCAACCCGGCTTTTCTTTTTTGAGTAGAAACCAGGCGGCAACAAAGTGGGTTGGTATTAGCCAAAACATATTCATGTTTTCGGGCAATGAGTAATGTGTAGTAAAGGCCCACAGGCAAATAAAAAATATACCAAACAGCCCGGCAAACAGGAACAAATAAAAATCGAATTTGTAGTAATAGGTATTTCGGCGGCGCTCCATGTAAATAATGAAGAAACCGAGAAACAATAAAAACATGGTTAAGTACATTGGTTGGAATGGGACCTCGATTACCGGTAACTTATAGTCAAGCAGTTGAGTGGTTTTGGTTACAAAGGGCTGTCCATCTGCTATGGCGCAGCCAAAAAGTTTGGCGAGGTAGTCGGGCAGAAATGTTTGGTTGCGTGGGGTGGCAGGTACCTCGCATGGCAGGCCAAGAATGAGGTCGAAACCAAAATCAACCCAGGGACGGTCGTGGACATACAACCGCAGCATATCGTGCATGGTTTTGTGTTGGGCAAAGCCACAGCTGCTATCTGTTTTATATTCAAGCCTGCTACCTAAAACTTTTTCAAATACATCACGAGGTCGGGTGGCGCAGTTATCCCAAAAAAAGTCGTAAGGGTAATTGCGGTTTTTAGGTAAAGCATTGTCGTATAAAAACGCAAATACCTTTTTCTTATCCTCACTCGTTAACCTTAAGTCTTGTTCAACTACGCTTCTTTTTTCTTCAATGTACTCGGCCATGAAGTCGGGATAGTTATCGTAGGTAATACTGTAAATCATCCGGCCCTTTACAAAGTTTACATAGAAGCCGGGTTGCTGGTCGTCGAAGGTACCGTAGTTAAAAACCACATCAAAATTTTCTTTGTAATCAATTACCCTGATGCCATTATGGCCGAATGCCGAGTAAAGTTCCTGGCCAGGTGCGCAGGTAAGCAATGAAATTTTTGCTGAGTCGGAAAGTTCTATTGCTTCAGCCCGAAAAATAAAGCTGCAAAGCAGTATAATTGAAAGTGCAATTTTTTTGCTCAAAACCATTGGCTAAAGGTGAATATAAATTTGAGATTAGCAAAACGTGATAGTGAAACGTAAACGAGTACTAACATATTATGCACTTCTCTATTTTTGCTACTTTCGCCAAACTCATGAAATTTCTAATTCTTCGTTTTTCATCCATCGGCGATATTGTGCTAACCACCCCGGTTGTTCGCTGTATAAAAAAGAAATTTCCGGAGGCCGAAATTCATTATGCTACTAAAAAAGCCTTTCATGCTATATTAAAGCACAATCCTTATATCCATAAAGTTCATTTGTTAGATGATTCTGTTGCTAACCTTATTAAAGAGTTAAGGGAAGAAAAATTTGATTACGTTATTGATCTACACCACAATCAGCGCACCTGGCTGATTAAAGCAATGCTTGGAGCTAAGTCATTTTCGTTCGACAAGATAAATTTTGAAAAGTGGTTGATGGTTAATTTTAAAATTAACAGGCTTCCGGATATGCATATTGTCGACCGTTATATGGCTACATGCAAAAGCCTGGGTGTTGAAAATGATGGGGAGGGTCTTGATTACTTTATCGGAAAAGAGGATGAAGTTAGTCTGGAGTCTTTACCAGGCGAATTTCATCAAGGATATGCGGGTTGGGTAATTGGAGCCA
>CAIOTH010000148.1 GCA_903861145.1 uncultured Bacteroidota bacterium
ATAAAGGCAAAATGCAATGTTTGCGCTAACATAAATCGGCTGTTAATCCTAAAATCTGCCTTTCAATCCTGATTCAGACAATTTTGGCTGTTTGCCCTTTTGATTCCCTCTCTATCGCTTGCGATGGAGAGGGTGACCGCATAAAGTGCCGGTTGGGAGAGGCCCGGCTGTTGTATATATCCCATATTACCCTAATTTTATATCAAATTAACCTCCCTTTAAAACAACCCTCATGAAATTGGATAAATCTCTCATGCTAAATATAATCATACTTAATATTTATATGATTACTGCTTTTTTTCTTATGGACCATGATATTGGATACTCCTCAAAGTTCGGATCGGACGGAAGTCTAGAAGCATCAACGCTCCTTTTCCCCACCTTGGTAGGCAGTTTCTTTACCTCTTTGTCTGTTTACTACAAAGGTACCATTCCGTTAATAATTCTATCAGCATTGGCTGTGCTGTGTTTTTTTATAGGGCCATGGTGCATGTTTGGCATTTTTCAAATTAGTAATGATATAATGTACTATAATTATTTATATCATGCCCAGGCCGCGCAATGCCAGTTGTTTATCATATTTATAGTAACAATCGTTTTATGTTTTTTGGTTACTCCCAAAAAACACATAAGCTATTTTGTACTTGGTAGTTGGTATTTACTTGCTGCTACTGTAGCTATAATATCCCGGTTTTATTATCCGGTTCATGATTCCCATTCCTTTTATGCAGGGTTCTCCAATTCATGGTGGTATCTCATCAACCCGTTAGTTAGCAAGGCGGGCTTTCTTGCAGCCGTAGTATCATTAGTAATTTTAAATGTTTTGCAACTTGCGCTAAGCACCTATTCGCTAATAGCCAAAAATGCTGATGAGTAAAACAAATTTTTAAACGCTACTTCCTTCAGGGCTGTTCGCATTTACATTAACACATTAACACCTTCGCACCTTAACACGCTCACTTCACCATCCCCAACACCCCATCCACCATAGCACCCAAATCCGCAGGGTCGGCATCATTATCAGGCTCAACAGTTCTATGGCCCAGGTGCACTACAACTAAATTATACTCAGGTATCGTAATAATATACTGGCCCAAAAAACCATTCTGGTAAAACACCTTAGTGCCATGTGTATCGTTCAACCAAAACGAATACCCGTAAAACGGCGCCAGCGCCGGCTTAGTAGCCATATCAACAAACCCCGAATCAATTACCTGCACCCCATTCCAGTTACCATGGTGCAACATCATTTTGCCGAAGCGCGCAAAATCGCGGGCATCGCTATTAAAACAACAATAACACAACTCGGTGCCCTGTGCATCGGTATGCCATTGCGCGCTGTGCTCGGCTTGCAATGGCTTCCACAGCCACTCACTTGCCAACTGGCTCAGGCTTTTACCGGTGGCCTGCATAACGCACATGCCCAATAACTGCGTGCTGCCGCTTTGGTAATTATAAACCTTACCCGGTGCATCAACTATGGGCAGGCTAAGCATCAACTCGCGCAAATGGTTGCCGTAATACGCCTTGGCAGTAACCGTAAAAGGATTATCATAACTCTCATCCCACTGCAAGCCAGCACTCATCGTGCTTAAATGCCACAACTCCAAACTATCGGCGTACTTGCCCTTCAAATCCGGCAGCAGCGTTTTCACCTTCTGGTGCCAGCCCTGCAAAGCGCCCTTCTGTATCGCAATTTCAACCAGCATAGTAGTAATACTCTTCGCCATACTAAACGAATTAGAAGCCGTGCTCTCGCCATAACCCTCCCAATAATTCTCGCTCAGTATGCTATCGTTCTGCACCACTAAAAAAGCAACTGTGCCGTCATCGCTTAAAACCTTTTGCAACTTAGCCGGCAAAGGGGTTTTGTTATAACCGGTATGCAACGGCCATTGCGAAGGGTTGTTACCCGCCTCAATTTTGTTCGTTTTAAAATACTTCACATCATCAATAGTAGCGCTGCTATGCCCGTGCAAATAACAAGCCCATAAGCCCTTAACCAGGTAACCATTACCGGTCACCTCGGCTACACCAACCAACACCAACTGCAAAACAATAAAGCCCCCAAGTATTTTTAAAAATGTTTTCATGCCACACAATTTTTTTTTGATGATCAGTAAATATATGCAAAACACCTAAATACGAAATGGGGTTGCCTCCGGCCCGCGCTATACGCTGCAAGTCCTCGCGCCCAAAGCGGATAGCTATCGGCAGGCGCTCCAGGCTTTACGCTACTATCGCTAACCCTGAGTAGCCAACAGCCTAACTATCGGAATCAGGATTTGCAGGATTAAAAGATGAAATACAGATTTTTAAAGCAACGGCCTGTATTCATTCTGCCTTTAATCCTAAAATCCCGTAAATCCTGATTCAGACAATTGGCTGTTAAAAAACTCCCTGTCTAATTTAGGAGGGGTGACGAGCGAAGCGATGTTGGGGTGGTTTCATTAGGCCGCAGGCTGGTTGTTTGCATTTCGCATTCCTCTCGGGTGGTGGCAACTAACTCAAATAGCCAATAGCATTTCAAATGGGGAGTTTTGAGTAGTTTTTAAAATTTACCACAAAATCCCCGAAAACTTCGCCCTGCCCATAACCTCAAAGTCAAAATTGAAAGGTGCATACTATTTGTATACTTTTTTACAACCTCCTCGCAATGACGTGTTCCTCTGGGTTAGGGATAGAAGCGGAAACCGGTTTCTTCCGGTTGTAGCGTATAGCCCGGGCCTTTGCGACTAAGCTTAGGCAACCCCCTTTTAGTGTGTTAATGTGTATAATCGTGTTAACGTGTTAAGGTGTTAAAGTGCGAATGTAAATACATAGGCACCCGCTCTCTCAACCTTAACACGTTAACACCTTCGCACGTTAACACGTTTTACAAAGCATATTTATTATTTACAAGTGTGGTTTTGCTTCCCTTGCTTATAAGGTGCGTGGTGAAGCCATTTTTATCGAATTGTATGATGGGCCGGGTTTGTTTTGCCATTTCGGTGGCGAGGTGGCGGGCCAGGCTTTTTTCGTTTATAAGGGGTGCCGCGTAGGGTGCGTTGGCCTTTAGCATTAGTTGGGGGCTAAGGTTGGGCAGGGCGGGCACATCGTATTTGGCAAGTATGGCGGCGGTATCGGGGGCGGTTATTATGCGTTCGCCACCGGGGGTGTAAATTAGTTCGGGGCCGTGTTCGCCAACCAGTTTGGTGCCGGCGGGGGTGTTGGGGCTACCGGTGGGTGTGCCTTTGGCAAATTGCGGTGGTTTTTGCGCGGCTATGGTGGCTACCTGCACGGCGGCGGTGGCTGCGGCCATGGCTGCCAGCGGAAGGCCGGCCAGTATGGTTGGTGCGGTGGCCAGTGCGTTGGTTATGGCCAGTGCGCCGTTAATAATGGCTTGTTCTTCTTTAGCCTTTTGGTCGGCGCGCCATTGTTGTAGTTTTACGGCGGCTACCTCTTTATCGAATTTGCGTTGTATGGCCAGTTTTTGTGCCTGGGTAAGGTTGTTGTTGTTAAGCTCGAAGTCTTTTTGTTTTTGGAGCATGTTAACCTCATCGTTAAAGCGTTGGTTGCGGTTTTGGTTGGTTACGGCAAAAATTTGGTCGGCGGCTTGTTTGGCGAAGTTGATGGAGAGTTGGGCGATTTGTTTTTCGGTATCGGCGGCAAGTTTAATTTTTGCCTGGGCTGCATCTTCTTCGGGTTTTAGTTTGGCGGTTATGGCGGTGTAAACCTGTTCGTCGGTTGCGTTAGGATTGGCGTTGCGCTCTTTTTCAAACATTTCATCTAGCTTTGCATCGTCCAAATGGAATTGTTTTTTCAGCGCTTCTTGTGTTTCATGATTCTTGCTTAACTGATCGGTTGCTTTTTTATCAGCGTCAGCTTGTAATTTTAACCGGTTAGTGATAGATGCGTAAACTTGGCTGTCGGTTTCGGTATCGTTTGCAGCACGCTCTTCTTCAAACATTTTATCAACCTGTTGTTCCGACAGGTTATAGTCGGTTTGAATTTTTAGCTGAGCCTCGCGGTTTGTGCGTAAATGGCCAATCGCTTCAGTATATGATTTGTTTTCATCTGCTGCAATAGATGCAAGGTATTGTTGACGATTAAGTTTTTGCTGCGCTGTAAATACCTTGTAATCTTCAGAGTTCACATCGTTTAGCTTTTTGTTGCTTAGTGCTGCCAGTTGCAACTGCTTTTTATCTATATCGTCAAGCAATTTAATATCATCCTCGCGTCCTTTTATTACGTAAGCTCTTTTAACCTCATCGCCCTGGATTAGGGTTTGCAGTAGTTGCTTTTGCCGCTCTTGTGCCTGATTAACAACCAGTTCATTTCTTTCTTTTGCTCTTGTTCCGTCTAATTCGTTTAAATATTTGTCTTGATCAGCCTTGAATACCCCCAGGCTTTTCATCCTATCAAGTAATGCGGCTTTCTGTATTTTAGTTTCGTTATCAAATTGGGCTAATTGCCTGTCAAAGCCGTTTTTGTCAAGTTCAATTTTTTGTTTTGTGTAATCGCTTTCTAAATCAAGTTTCGCTTTTGCGGCATCAGCCTGAAGATCTGCTTGTTTATCATAAGCAGTTTTGCTTATATCCCATAATTTGTCGAACAACTTCTTTTGTTCAGAAGTCAAATTATCATAGGCCGGACCCGCCTCTTTTCCATATACTAGAAGTAGATTGCGCATTTGGGCGCCAGATAGATTCCCAAAATTTTTTAATGTGCCCGCAATTTTTTCCATTCCTTCCTGGGCCTTCTTAGCAAGCTTACCTACTCCATCTAATTGATTTCCCAAATCATCAAATCCCAATCCTTTATTTATTCGTGAAATTGTTTTTGTGTTTTCTGCTAAATCTTCCAACTCAGTGTTCAATAATTCGTATTCTTCCTTTTGCGCCCTTGAAGCTTTGGTGGCAGAATTAATGTAAAAGATTAGGTCCACAATTGCACCAACCAATAAAGTAATGCCCCCAGTAGCAGCAGCCCATGCTGCGGCGCTTGCTTCAGCAAAAAAGCCTTCAGCAGCGGTCGCTGCCTCGGTAACTATAATGTACTCGCTTTTTAATGCCGTCGAAACTTCCTGCAAGCCATTAATAGCCTGCATTGCGGCCTGTAGTTTTATTAATGCTTTTTCAAGCTCTTCGTTTTTAAGACCAAATACTGCCAAAGTGCCTGTAGCGGCTTCAAAACTTCCGCCAATGCCTTTGCCAGCTTCGGCAATACTTTTGCCGGTTGCGGCAAACATTTTCAGGGTGTTAATTAAATTGCCTAAGTTTTTGGCAGAAGCGCTCACGTCGGTTTGAGCTTTGCCAATAGCATTTAAGTCGGCAACAATACTTTTGAGCACCCCACCGGCAACTATAGAGTTAAGATTACGCAACTGCTCGCTCAGTTTTTTGCTTGCGTCAACAACATTGTCAAACGACTGTGCTGCATCTGCGTTAGCCTTTTGAAATGCTGCTGCGCTATCTTTATTAAGGCCGGTACTAGCAATTACCTGCTCGTTTACTTTATTATAAGCTTCTTCAAGTTTAGCTGTATCGGCAACAAATTCAATAATTACCTGTTCTGCCATTTTGTGTTATTTCGTATTATGTTACGAAAATGGAAATTAAAACGAGAATAACCAAGGGGTGGGGATAACTTGTTATTTACCACCACTTATTCTTGCCTTGCGGATTTTTAAATTGTTTTTATCTTTAGTAAAATAATATCCATGAAAAATACCGCCATAGCCCTTTCTATAATTTTTTGCTTGTTTTTTTCAACTAATTGTAGTAATAAATCTTCGCCTTTAGATAAAACGAAAAACAACGCTACTGACGGGAAACAGGCGGCAAAAGTTGACGCAATTGATACCCCCGATTGCAAAATGTTGTTTTACATGATAGGGGCAACAGGTACTATTGTGACCAAAGAAAATTTGCTTGTTAAAAATACCTTAAAACCTGTGTTAAAAATAAATTTCCATAAAGAAACATTTGATAAGGATTATCAGGATAACTTGACTGTGGACTTAACAATTGATTCAATAGTACGGGTAGATAAAGAGGCGCAGGTTACTTTTACTTTTGCGGATAAAACCACGATTGCCTATAAAAATATTGATGATAATAATTTTGAGGGGAACTATATTATTTGGTTTGCGCCGGTCTATACGTCTGAGAAAAGTACCGCAGACCCGAATCTGGAAAAACTTCAACACACAAAAATAAGTTCGATACAGTTTGAAACACGTTATGGAAACCGTGATTATGTGTTAAACGATATTGAGTCTACTAATTTATTGTACCTAATTAACTGCATACATAAGGCCAAGTAACTAAATATTTTTTGCCTCTAATTGAAATTGCATTCCACAAAAAATAGCTATATTTTGGTTTAAAATTTAGATATGAAAACTATAAGTTGTTTAACGGTTTTGGCAGTAATGGGTTTAATGGCATGTAACTCAGCACAGAAAAAAAATGAGGGTGGGGCAACTGCCTATCAACATTCACTAATTAAGGATAACGAAGCCGCTACTGAAGAAACTGTATTGCATCCTAAGTTTGATGAAAACAAAATATGTGGCCTTGGAGTTTTTAAAATTGGGGTTTCGATTGATAGCTCTATTGGCTGGCTAATTAAGGAGAAAAAATTTCAGCTTGATTCAATAAGAACAAGCGCACAATATAGAGAAAGGGAGAATGATTATAACCATGTATATAGGATACAAACGCCGTTGTCAATTGATGAGCGCGGGGTAGAGGAAGGTCATGTGCCCATATATAACTGGTGTAGCGATGTTGCTGTTTTTGCTATAAAAAAATATATGATTGACAGCCTTGTAATTGAGCATATGATACTTTCGTATTACAATAATAAATTGGTTAAACTACAATGTTTATGGCATTATGACCTTCATAATGCATTGGAATATAAATATGGCAATGAGCAGAATGATACTATTAGTAATGCCAATGGGCATGAGTTTATAAGGCGCTATGATAATATGGATATTGAAGTAGTAAATTACCAGCCTAATAACGATGACAGCTGGTATTTAATTGATGTTAAGGGAGGACGCTATTTTTTGCAAAATAAATCTGTTAAATCGTGGTCGGTATTGGATAGTTTGAGAACTGCCAATAAAAACAAAGGTTTTAAAAACCTTTAGTAACATCTGCATTTGCTTTTGGGAAAGCTGTGGCGCTATCCTTATTTAGGTTTGACGAGTCGGTAATCTGCAAACTCAGTTTGTTATAAGCCTCTTCAAGCTTGCTCGTATCAGCTGTAAACTCTATAATTACGTGTTCTCCAAATACCAGATTGCTTCGTCGCAAGGCCTCCTCGCAATGACGCTTTTTTTTGGCGCCGGTAGTGGGTTAGGGATAGAAGCGGAAAGCCCGCAGCGACGTTTTGAGAGCGAGGACTTGTAGCGTCCCGATAGCTATCGGGAAGCCCGACCCTTGCGAAGCTTGGGGAACCGCCTTTTAGTTTCGAGTTTATGGTTTCGAGTTTCTAGTTAAACAGCCGGGCGTTCTCAACTCGAAATTCGAAACTCGAAATTCGAAACTACTTCCCCGTGTCTCCCCATTCGTTGGGTTGGGTGCCGGTGGGTTGTTGGGAGAGTTTTGCGTTTAGCTTATCGAAGAATTCGTAGATGGTATCATCAACTAAACCGAATTTGCTTTCATCTCCGCCGAGAAGTAGCGCTCGGTATAGGTTAATGAACTGGCGCTGGCTTTGGTTGACAGCATGGCGTAAATATTGTCCAACATTACCTGGTCTATTTGTTTGCCCATTGCCGAATAGTCGTGGAAATTCAGATTTGAATCTTTTAAAAAGGGAATCAACCTCTGTATGGGCTCGTGCAAAAAAAAAGTGTTTACGTCTTCGGCTTTTTTCCAGCGCTCGATTTTTTCGGCGGCGTATTTCCACTCCCAGTCGTCGGGGTTTTCGTTGGCATCAAAAAATACTACGCTGGCCAGTTTGTATACCAGGTCCTCATGATACACCCATTGCAGGCGTTCTTTCATTTGGGCGTTTAGCTGGCGTATTTTAATAATTTCATCGAGCCCCACTTTTTTGCCACCGGTTAGGGGGGTTTCAATAGCCTCAACGTGTTTGGTTAGATAGTGGCGGTCGCAGCGCATGTCGAGCTCGTTGTAAATGGAGAGGAATTTTAAGCCACGTTTGAAGGGCAGGTTGGCGGTGGTGTCGAATTCGAAGTACTCGATACCACCGGTGGTGAATGCGGGTTTAATAATGTGTTTGGTTTTGCCAAAGTGGTTGGGCTGGTGTTTTTTGAAGAGTTTGCTGAACATAGGTTTTATTTTAATACAAAAGGCCATTTAACACAAAGGGCACAAAGGTTAATACACAAAGAACACAAAGAATGCAATGGGTGTTTAAATACAAATACTAAAGGCAGTTTAACGCAAAGGGAAATACAATGGGTGAAATACAAATACAAAAGGCCATTTAACACAAGGCAATACAAAGGGTTAATACAAAGGACACAAAGGGAATACATTTTAAAAAGCAAATACCGTTTTGTTGTGTTTTGGTATTATGTTGCGAAGGTAGGTATTGTTGTTTTGTTGTGGTAGGGGTGGGGATAAGTTGTTTGGGGTGAGAGAGCCCCTTCCGTCCCCTAAAGGGGAGACCAGGGCAAAATACAAACAGCCATGGCGCACGGAGGCACGGAGTTGAACAGCCGAGGAATGCAAGCAAAAGGTTTTTGTATTGCTGTGTATTTTTCTCTGTGCCTCCGTGCGATATTTTATATCCCTAAAAGATCTTTCATTTCAAACACGCCTTTTTTGCCGGGTAGCCAGCGGGCGGCAAGGATGGCGCCTTCGGCGAAGCCGTTGCGGTTTTTGGCTTCGTGTTTTAGTTCAATATAATCTACGGGGCTTTCGTACTTAACGGTGTGGGTGCCAGGTACGTTGGGTTCGCGCTTTGCAACTATTAGTAACGATTGGGTGGTGTATAGGTGCAGGTTTTTAGAGTCGTCGGCCAGTTGCCAGTTTTTTTTGCGGTTAAGGTGCGGTAAAATTACCTCGGCGGTTTTAACGGCGGTGCCGCTGGGGGCATCAAGCTTTTCGGTGTGGTGAATTTCTTCCATCGTTACCTCGTACTGGGGTTGGGTGTTCATTAGCTGGGCCAGTTTTTGGTTAACGGCCCAAAATATATTTACCCCAATACTAAAGTTTGGCGAGTGGAACAGCGTTCCGTTTTTGGCGGCGCATTGTGCTTTAACTTCGTCCAACTTATCTAACCAGGCTGTGGTGCCAACTACCACCGGCACACCGGCATCAAAGCATTTTAAAATATTGCCTACTGCCGATTGCGGTGTGGTGAACTCAATGGCCACATCGGCTTTTTGAAGGTTCTCAACGGTAAGCTCGTGCAGGTTTTGGTCGGTAATTTTTAGGACAATTTCGTCGGTAGGGTTTTGGTTGAGGATGAGTTGCTCGATGGTTTTGCCCATTTTACCGTAGCCTATAAGTACAAATTTCATGGTGTTGGTTATTTTAATACAAATACAAAAAGGCAGTTTAACACAAAGCAATACAAAAGATTAAATACAAAGTTCGCTAAGAATACAATGAATGTTTTAGTACAAAAACCCAAAAGCAATTTAATACAAATACAAAAAGGCAGTTTAACACAAAGGAATGCAAAAGTTTAAATGCAAAGTTCACTAAGAATACAATGAATGTTTTAATACAAAAAACCAAAAGCAATTTAATACAAATACAAAAAGGCAGTTTAACACAAAGGAATACAAAAGTTTAAATGCAAAGTTCACTATAAATCCATTTTTTTAAGCAGCAAAAACTTCGCCTTCGGTATAAACTGTATTCGTATTTCCATATAAAACTTTGTATTTACTTTTGCCTTTACCCTTTTGTATTGCTTTGTGTTAAATGGCCTTTAAATGTATTTGCCTTTAACCGGGCTTTAATAAAACATAATACTCGAGTGCCCGTCTTTTTGAATTTGGACGAGGTAGCCGCTGTAGCCGTGGGCGTGCAGGCTGCGCATAAAGCAGGCAATGGGGCAAACGCCGGCTTGCATTAGCGTGGCGTAGCTGCTGGCCCAATCAAGCCGCTGCTGGGTTTTTTTGTTGATGCAGTATTCCTTCGTCGAGTCGGAGAGGAGGCCATCGGCACCAATATCGTGTATCATAATGCTATCGTTTTCTATACGCAAAATGGTATCGGGCGGGTTAGCCGAAAACGGGTAGTGGTATATGTTAAGGTAAAACTCGGTAGTGCCAATTTTAACCGGCAGCATCGAGTTGATAGCCTTTTTATCTTCCTTTTTAACCGTTATGTGCGTAATGGCATCTTTAAGTTGCGCAATGCTGGTGTGGCAGGTATCGCCCATGCAATCGGCGCTGGGCTTAAACAGCAGCACACCATCCATGTAATCAATCTGCAGGTCGATAGGCCCGGTGGCTTGCGCGGCGGCAAGGGTGCTTATACATGCAAACAAAAAGGCGAAAGACAATTTCAAAACGGGTAATGTTTTACGGGCTGCAAACATAGTGGTTTTTGGGTAGGGTGAACAGCCTACAAATTCAATACTTGGCCCCCTCAACCCAAATATCCCCCCTATTACTATATTTGAAACCAAACTTCGGTACATGAAAAAACTTAGCCTGTTAAGTGCCCTTGCTGTTACAATAGCAATGCTGTTTACATCCTGCAATAACAACACCGGTAAAAAACTAACACCCGGCCAGGGTTACATACACGTTAAAGGCGGCCGCATTTGGTATAACATTGTAGGCACCGGTAACAAAACACCCTTGCTGCTGCTTCATGGCGGGCCCGGTGTACCCAGCTATTACCTAAACCCCATTGCCGAACTTGGCAAAGACCGCCCCGTAATATTCTTCGATCAACTGGGCTGTGGCCGCAGCGACCGGATTACCGACACCACTTTAATGACCATGGATAATTACATGGATGAAGTAAAAGCCCTGCGCGACTCGCTAGGTTTAAAAGAGTACTTCCTTTATGGCCAAAGCTGGGGCACCATGCTCGGCACCGATTTTACCCTGGCCCACCCCGAAGGCATTAAGGCGCTTATACTAAGCAGCAGCGCATTAAGCATTGCCAAATGGATGGAAGACGCACAAAAGCAAATAGCCACGCTACCCGATAGCATACAGCAAATAATAAAGGTTAACGAGGCCAACAAAACCTACGATAGCCCCGATTACCAACGCGCCATGAAGGTTTACTACGAAAAATACGTAGCCCGCAAAGTGCCATGGAGCGCCGATATTGACAGCGCATTTAGCCAGGAAGGCGCCAACGTTTACCTATACATGGAAGGCCCCAGCGAGTTTACCATTACCGGTACCATTAAAACCTACGACCGCACACCCGACCTTGGTAAACTAAAGCTACCGGTGCTATACATTGTTGGCGATTACGACGAAGCCAACCCCGAAACCACCAAATACTACCAAAGCCTTACGCCCGGTGCCAAGCTGGCCATTATAAAAAACGCCGGCCACCTAACCATGCAGGATAACCCCGAACAACACAACCAGGTATTGGCAGCATTTTTAGATAGCTGCGAGAAACATTAATCGTATTTCAAACAACGCTACTTACCATTGGGTTTCCCCATGCTTCGCAAGGGGCCGGGCTATCCGCTGCAAGTCCTCGGCTTCGCAGGGCCTCAGCCTGTGGGCTTTCCGCTTCTATCCCTAACCCGTTCCGATAGCTATCGGAACAGCCAGCCTACGGCTTAATACAACCATCCCGACATCGCGTCGCTCGTCACCCCTCCTAAATTAGGCGGGGAGTTAAATGCAAGCAGCCGCTGCGCAAACCTTTCGGGTTATCCTAAAATTTGCTTTTTGAAATTGTCTAAGGTTAAAACGGGCGGCGTTATGTTGCCGAGTAATCTTAGCGGGCCACCGGTGGTGCCGGCAATTTGGAAAACCAGCACTTTCTTTTTCATGTTTTGCGCGTAGTTATATTCCCATTCAACCCACCAGTGGTTATGGGTGTTAGTGCCTATTGCTATTACAATGGCATCGGCGCTATCTATCAGGCCCTTTAAATATTTCTCAACTTCGGGCCTGCCTTTATGGCGTAAATCCTGGGTTTCATAAACAAATTTATATTCTTTCGACAAGCCCTGGTTAAGCCAATTGTTGAGGGTGCCTACTACTTGCCTATCGTCGTAATCAAAACTGATAAAGAAGGTTTTCATATTTCGAAAATTTGAGTTAATGAATGTTTTATCGCAAGATGTTGTACAGAATTATTACCCCGATTAAAACCAAAGGCACTGCATAAAACCACATAATGGTATCAGACCGCATTATTTTCGGAATTGTATTATCCGGTTTTCTTAAATCTTCAGTATTGGTACCAACGGTACGCACGTAAGTATTTAAGTCGTACAAGTAATCGTTGGTTTGCGAGCGATATTTAACCGCCCACTTGTAAACCTCTCTAAACAGCCTTTCCTGCTTTAAAAAAAAGGCATCGAGGAACCAAAAGCATAAAACTGGTAGCAACAACGAGAAGCTTATAAGGAGCGCCTGCGTTTTGTGGCAGCAACAGCCGCACGATACAAACAAGCTATCTTTAGATAAGGTTATCATGGCGCCCAGCACGCCTACCAGCCATGCTTTAACCACAAACGAGTTGGCCGCCATGCGTTTAACAACGTCTTGAATGAGGTCAAGTTCTTTGTGGATTATTTCTGTATCCATAGTTGGGGAGTTTAGATTTTTAGGAATTTTTTTCTGATGACATCATTAACAAAACGGTGCAAAAATTCACCTTGTTTTAGTTCATCGCGGGGGATGGGTTTCTTGTCGTCAAAAGGGTCAAATGTGCCTAATATTTGACCATAATCAACTGGCGTGGTTGTGATGCAATAAACCGGTATTTTGTCTTGTTTTTTCCTTCGCACCATAATTGGAATTTCCTGCTGATGGATATATGCTTTTACTTCGTCATCAACATAGTCCGGTCCGATAAAGACGACAAAGCCGTCCGCTTTTTCGAAAATGTCTTTAATCTTTTCATCAAAATACTCGCGACCATCAAGTTTTTGATCGAACCACAAAACTATTTTGCCTTCGTTTTTTAATCCAATCAATTGCTTTCTTAATGCTTGAACAAAATCTCTATCTTCTTTTGCATATGAAACCACCAATATTTTGGGTGGTTCTTGAACAACTTTTGGTAATTGTTCTGACAATGAATTATTTTGGGCTGAACTGTTTCTATCGCCGCCGCGTTTAGCAATTAGCAATTTATCCAAATCCATTTTTGCTTCGGAGCCGTTGTTAAGTATTTCTACCCAATTACCCTCATAGGCTCCTTTCGTATCGCCAATCTCTTTAATAATCCGCTCAAGCCATTGGTTAACCGCTTTGCGCTCTATTTTTATTACAATCGCTTGTTTTTCATAATCAGCCTCAACTCGAAATAGACCATCGGAAGTTTGAACCATAATGCCATTGCGCCACATATATTCCTTTCTTGTATTCTGTCCGAGCGCGGCGATAAATTTCTGTATGCGGAAATAATTAAAGTACGGCAGATTTAAACGAAATATTCGCGTTTTGGGATCGACAGCTTTCCAAATATCGTCAACCGAAAAAGGAACGTCTTCTGGCAAGTACTCGGGGAAAACGTACCACGCCGCATTATGCGTTTCTTGCCCCTCACTCAGCCTAAAACAAAGGCCACAGCTCTGCATTAACTCAAGAAAGAGGTTTTTATGAGGCACGGTATAATCCTCACCGAAAGCGGCAAATATGCTTTCTTCCCTGACTCGACCTGCCCAATCATTTCTAAGCTTGTTGTAAAAATCACTATTTCTTTTCAGGGGTTTGTAAATCGCATCAAGCGCCCATCGCTGGTCAGTTATTATTGTGCCTTTTAGAAAGTGTTCATTAAAATAAATTACTCCGCTATGATGAAGAAATCTCAGCAGGGTGGGGATTACGCTCTCAGGAATTTGAAAGTTCATAATACACCTTCTATTAAATTCGGATATATCTATAATTTTCTCAGTTTCCTCGGTTGCTTTTTTCAAATTGTCCAAATAAAATTCTCGTATTTCCATCCATTTTGGGGGCATAGGCATTCCATACTCACGAAGTTCCATTCCTTTGGCATGAAGGACACTACGAAGCCATGGAATTCCAAGGCCTGACGTTGAATCAACCTGAACGAATTCAGCCCTCAAACCTTGTGCCAGATGGTAGTTGAATTCGTCTTTATCAGGGTTCAAAGCTTTCTTCGTTTGTACTACAATTTGATTGCCCGCAGAGTCTTCGGCTTCATCTAACCAAAACTGTAGGACATGATGTAGAACAGGTTCCCCGGTGTCTCGGTCAGCTATCTTAACTTTTAGCCGCGCGAACCGCTCTGTTTCAGGATCAAAAACTGATAACCAAACCGCCTCTGACTGCATAAACAGGCGATGAGTACCATGAAATATCTCCTGTCCTCCAAAGTCCCATATGTGAAAGTTGATTTCCTTATTAGCCTCAATCCATTTCCAGATGTCAATAATTATACCATGAGTTGAAGATTTTACTTCATTACAGTAACCCTCCTTAAGGGCGTGAATTAACGTACTCTTTCCCGAATTGCCATTACCGTTTACCATTAACTTTATGGTTAAATTCGGTAAGGGCAGTCTTGCGATCACTTTCCCTATTTTCTCTGAAATTTGATTACTCGAAACATCCAATCTGCTTAGATTGCTCAACTTAGTAAAATAAGTTAGTCCGACTGAATCAATTTCGTTGCCCGAAGTGGTTAAACTTTTCAACTTTAGCAAATTTGAGATGTGCTGCGCACCCTTTGTGCCAATTTTGGTTCCTGAAATGTTTAAAAACATTAAGCCCTTCAATTTTGACAAAGCGAGTGCACCCTGAATATCTATGATGTTCATGCTGAAGTCTAATGCCGTTAACTTCTCGTACCTTTCAAAGCTTCTTAACCCAACAGCGCTAATGGCATTGTTAGATAAATCAATTTGTTTCACATTTGGAAATGCACCTTCGATGGCAACGAGTAACGAATCTGTTATACCGGTATGGTAAAGACCCAGAGAATTCAGATAAGGAAATTCCGAAAAAGGAAGCCACGTGCTTTTAGAATCTAATGAGAACGAATTATGCTCAAAATAATTTGTCGAACTCATAAATTCCGTAAACTTCTCAAATTCTGTTAAATACACTGGAGATAGATTCAAACTTCTCAAATGCATCTTAAGCATTATAATTTCAGGCGGAATACTCGACAGTCCACAATTACCTAAATCAAGAAATTCAGCTTTTTCTTCAGCAGCCTTTTCAATTAATTTAATTACGTGAGCGGGGGTTTTGGTGGCCATAGGGTGTGCAGTTGAGGTAGTAAAATATATTTACCCAAATCAAATACATTAATTCCAAACCGCCTATAACGGAAAACCGTGGTTTTATATAATACAACTTTTGCCCTTCATTGCACATTGAGATGTTTCGCTATCGTTCAACATGACAACGGGTAGTTATACCCACCCTGCCTATAAGTTGTGGCACCGGTGGTTTTTTTAGTGGGTATATTTGGTATGTGGTGGTGCCGTGCGATACATATGGGTTGTTCTTTATTTATTGTAGTTTTTAGATTTGAGAGGAGGATTGATGAAAAAGTAGACAAAGAGTACACACTTTTAGGGAAGTTTAAAATTTCGAATTCCTGGTTTAAAGTTTTGAGTGAAATGAGGGTTGCAAGTTGTTTGTTATTGCTATGCAATTGCTTGCATGGTTCATAAAAAGTTCCGAGAATTCGGGGTTTGGTAATTGGGTTGTTGGGAGGTTTGTTGCGTGGATTGTTTGTGTGTTGTTTGTTTTTTGCAACCGGTGCTGATTATCAATGCTATTGTTTTTTTTTGAGGAGCCAAAAAAGCATGCACTACTTTGCACGATTTTGAACTTTTTTGGCCCTTTTTGCTTTTAAAAAAACTCCCCAAAACTCCCCAAAAGTTCCCAAATGAAATGCGGGGAAACAGCCTCCTCACCCTGCCTCTCCCAAGGAGAGGGTTCAAAGTCCTTCTCCTTGGGAGAAGGATTTAGGATGAGGAGGCTGTTTCGGGTTAGGGATAGGAGCGAAAACCCCGCAGCGCCGCTTTGGGCGCGAGGACTTGTAGCGGATAGCCCGACCCCTTGCCCCCGATAGCTATCGGGAGCATGGGGAACCCCATAGTAGTTATTGTTTATTGACATTTAATAACCCTTTAAACGTGTAAGAAAAAAGTAAAACAGTTTTTTTGTTTAATGTTTTTTTGGCCTACATTTGATATGCCCACCGCACAAAACCCATTTTTTATGAAAAACTCACTACTTATTATTGCGCTGTTTATGTTTACAGCCACCGGTTGCTTTGCGCAGGCAAGCTTATGGGCTGCGGCCACTACCGGCGGCACCAATGGTTACGGCACCATTTTAAAAGGCGATAGCACCGGCCACAACTTTACGGTGGTTCACAATTTTGCCAAAACCGACAGCAGTAACCCCGATGGCAGTTTCCCCGTAGGTAAAATGGCGGTGGCCAACAACGGCGTTATTTATTTCGTTACCGAACTTGGCGGCGTGGCCGATAGCTGCACCATTTGCAAATTCGACCCGGCTACCAACACCTTTACCATGATTTACCAGTTTTACGCAAACTTTTATGCCGGCGGCGTGCCAACTGCGGGCATTATTAAAGGCAGCGACGGTTTGTTGTATGGCGCCACACCCAATGGTGGCACCCTCGGCAGCAGCGGAGCCGGTGTTATTTACAGTGTTGACCCTGCCACCGATACCTATACTGACTTGTACAACTTTTCGGGTACGGGCACCGGTCCTAACAGCGAATTGTTACAGGCCAGCGATGGCAACTTTTATGGTATTGTGGGCCAATGCACCGATTCGGCAAGCAGCGCGCTGCTGTTTAGTTTTAATGCTTCCACCAGGCAGTATACAACTTTGTATAACTTCAATGTATCTAACGTAAATTACTTTCAACGGGCACCGGCGCTGGTGCAGGCCCCCAATGGTAAAATATACGGGGTGTATGCCTCGGCGCCTTATATCGGGGCATTAAACGGCCCCGGCATGTTGTTTAGCTACGATATAGCCAACAACCACTTTACCGATCTGCACGATTTTACCAACGTCGAGGGCCTTCCGCAGGGCGGGCTTGTAATAAACAACGGTAATATTTACGGCGAAACCGCCGGCGATAGCACCCATACCATAGGGCAAATTTATAGTTACAACATACCCAACTCACTATACCACGCCCTTGCACCTCTCGACTCGGCCATTGGCGTTACACCGGTGGGCGGTTTGGGTATGTTAGGCGATGAACTAATGGGTTCGTTTTTAGCCGGCGGCCTGTATAATAACGGCAGCCTGTTTACCTTTAACCTTACCAGCAATACCTTTACCAAGCTACTCGATTTTGACTCGCCCTTCACCGGTGCCGGCCCCATGTGCGACATATTAAAATACGACTTTACCACCACCGGTATAGCACCGGTTACCGAAACCCCTATAGCCCTATACCCTAACCCCGCAAACAACATGCTCTACATACAAAACGCCGAACCTAACACTCCCTACACCATTACCAACGTGCTTGGCCAGGTAATAAGCCACGGCACTATAAGCGGTAGCTTGCAGCCAATCAACATATCGCAATTAGCGGCAGGCACCTACTTAATTAATAACACCAGGTTTGTAAAAGAGTAATTGCGCTGGCAGGAGTAAATACAATAAACCGCCCATCAGGAAAGTGTAATCCCGATGGGCGGTGTGCTTTGTGCAAATAGCTTTGGTAGGTTACTACTTAAACAACGACTGCAATTTCATAGCCACACCCATATCGCCGGCTACTTTAATTTTGCCGGTCATAAAGGCCGTCATGGGGTTAAGGGTGCCAGCCATCAGGCCGTCCATATCCTCAGTTGCAATAGTAATAGTGCAATCCGCTTCGCGCGTATCCTGCGAAATAAGATTACCTGCGCCGCTGCCGTCAATATAAACGGTATGCTCGCCCAATACAAATTTCAATGTTTTACCCAAAGCAGGTGCTGCACCGGCCTTAGCCTGCAACGCCGCAAATGTTTCTTCAAAAGCCATGTTATTATAGTTTAGGCCATAAAGAAATGAATTTTTGCGGGGTTTGCCAATTGGCTTGTATTTCCCCTCCTGAATGTATTGATACAGATTATATTTAGGGAAAAAAGGGAAATGGGGTATACTGAACCATTCAAGCTGCAAGTGGTTGCAGAATATGAAAAAGGTATTAGTGCAACCAAATTAAGCGCCCAGTATTAAACCGGTGGTAATTCAACCATTAAGAAATGGGTAAAGAAATATGGGAAAACGGGGCTTGGTTCTGTAAAGCTTGAGCATGATAGTAGCGTTTGAGTTAGCGAAAAATAGAGAACATTACACTTAAAAATGAACTGGAAGAGACGCGCATTAAGATAGCTGCGTTAGAAGCACTGGTCGAAGTATCAAGCAAACACACGGGAATCAACCTCAAAAAAAATTGGTGGCAAATAGTATCCGAGATTGAGAGCCGCTATTGCGTGGACAAACTGTGCAAAGCCTTTGATAGAACTCCGTAGACTTACTACGGCATTAAAAAACGTCAATAGCGGCAGGCGATAACTAACGAAGCGGTAGTAGAACTGGCTAAATGTATTAGGAAGACACATCCATGTTATGGGCTTCGCAAACTACATTACACCATCAGAAATCAGGGGTTTAACAATGGTAGAGACAGACTTGGATATCTTTTGAAAAGTGAAGGATTACTTTTTAAGCCGCGACGGGGCAGGCTCTTCATACCGACTACCGATTGTCATCACAGCTTTAGACTTTACTCTAATCTTCTTCGTAACACTGCAATTACTTATTCCGAACAGGTATGGGTAGCAGATATAACTGCAATAAAAATACAAGGCAATCCATACTTCCTGGCCCTGGTTTGTGATGCTTGTTCAAGAAAAAATAATGGGATGGGATATATCAGATAAGAACATCGGTGACCTGGCTTGTAATGCATTGCTTAAAGCCCATCGTAACTGGCTTTATCCTACCAACACTATTATACATCATTCTGAGAGAGGCATTCAATACTGCTGCGATATCTAAAGAATGCTATTGTATAAATTAGGAATGGCATAAGCACTTCTGAAAGCGGAGATCCCAGAGAAAACGCAATAATGGAAAGGACAATAAGAACACTCAAATATGAATACGGATTAAACCGAAACTTCACCACTTTGACCGAAGTAATTGACCAAGTAACTTATGCCATTGAATTATACAACTACTCACGCATCCACTTCTCTTGCAACCTAAAACCCCAGCCAGACAATACATAGCGGTTAAAAATCCTCCCCTTTTAGTCTAAACTTATTTTAGGACTTGACATTAGAGGACGGAAGGTGACAACACACTAACACCTAAATACCCGCCCACTATAATACGTTAACATAATTTTTTACATTCGCGCCATAACATAACCCAACATCCACATGAGCGTACTATCAGAAAACATAATTACCCTGCGTAAACATTTAGGTTTAACCGGCGAGAAATTTGCCAAAAAGTTTGGCGTAAAGCTTAACGCCCTACAAAGCTACGAGCGCGACCGCGTTAAAAACCCTGCCCCGCTTTTTATTGCTGCCATTACCGAGCACTTTGGTATTTCGGCTACGCAAATATTTAAAGAGCGCCTTACCAGCGAGCAACTCCGCCAAAAAACAAAACCTTCGGAGTACAGCATCGTACACGTAAAGCTTGAAGCCGCCCAACAACGCATTAAAGACCTTGAATACACCATCGAACTTCAGAAGAAGTTGATAGGGAAGAAGTAGGCACAATTAGCCAATTCTACAATTAGCCAATGTGGTAATGAATAGCCAGCGCTGTTTTTCATTATCGCATTGGCTAATTGTCATATTATCACGTCCCTTCGTAAGCACAACCCCACCTTAATAGCCCCTAATCCCCCGTTCATTACACCAAACCCGCAGTTTGTTACATGTGGCTGGTAATTGCTTTGCCTGCTGTGCACCTTTGTATCATCAAAACAAAAAAACACCATGAAAACAATAGCAACAGCAATCATCCTAACGGTATCTCTTCTAAATGCAAACGCAACAACATCGGCGCAACTTGTAAAGCGCGATTACTTTAAACACGCCGCCCACAAAGCACAAACAGGCAAAGCCAGCCGCGTTAAACTAAGCGATGAAAAAGATAAAGCCGCCACCCCAACCGTTACCACCAACATTATGTATGGCAGGTTCTAATCCATTCTTTAAAAGGCAATTCAGCCATTATAAAAGCAGTAAAAACCAAACGGTATGAAAAACATAATCACCATCCTTTTTTGGGCAGCAGTATTACTGGGTGCGCAAATGATAATGTGCTAATGGTAGCACCGTACTCACGTGCGAGCTTACTTAATACCAACCATAATCACTTCGCCTTCACCACCATCTTAGTATACACATTAGCACCGGTGGCCAGGCTTACAAGGTATGTGCCTGCGGCAAAGTCATGCATGCTTAGGGTAGCGCTGCAAACTCCGCTTGGGTTTTCATTACTTTGGGTATAAACCACCTGGCCCAGCAAATTGCTAATGGTTAACCTAACCTTAGCCGGTTGC
>CAIOTH010000149.1 GCA_903861145.1 uncultured Bacteroidota bacterium
GTTACGGTATAAGTCCCCGTACTGGCTACGGTTTTTGTAGCGGTTGTAACTCCGCCACCCCAATTAAACGTTGCCCCCCCCGTAGTTGATGAGGCAGTTAGAACTTCGCTGGTGGTAGAACAAGTTAAAACCACCGGCGCCCCCACACTTGCATTAGGTGCTGTTATATTTTGAATAACTGTTGCCGAAGCTGTTGCCGTGCAACCGTTTGCCGGATTAGTAACTGTTACAGTATACGTTCCGGGTGAAGAGACAGTATTGGTTGCAGTTGTTATTCCTCCTCCCCAGTTAAATGTTGCGCCGCCGGTTGTAGAAGATGCAGTTAATACCTCGCTAGTTACGGTGCAATTTAAAACCACCGGCGCAGCAACACTTGCATTAGGCGTTGTTATATTTTGAGTAACCGTAGCCGAAGCTATTGCGGTACAACCATTTGCCGGATTAGTAACAGTTACAGTATAAGTTCCTGGAGAGGAGACAGTATTGGTAGCTGTGGTTACTCCTCCACCCCAATTAAAGGTTGCTCCACCGGTTGTAGAAGATGCGGTTAGCACCTCGCTCGTTACGGTGCAATTTAAAACCACCGGCCCGGCAACACTTGCATTAGGTGCTGTTATATTTTGGGTAACCGTTGCCGAAGCTGTTGCCGTACATCCGTTTGCCGGATTTGTAACAGTCACGGTATAAGTCCCCGTACTGGCTACGGTTTTTGTAGCGGTTGTTATCCCGCCCCCCCAGTTGAAAGTTGCACCGCCTGTGGTCGATGACGCCGTTAGCACTTCGCTAGTGGTAGAGCAGGTTAAGGTTACCGGCGCAGCCACACTTGCATTAGGGGCGGTTATGTTTTGAGTTACAGTAGCAGATGCCGATGCACTGCAGGTAGTGGTAGGATTGGTAACTGTAACAGTGTAAGTTCCTGTGGTGGTTACGTTTTTTGTTGTTGTGGTTCCGCCACCTGCCCAAGAATAAGTAACTGTGGCAGGATTAACTGTTGGTGTAAGAGTTACTGTTGTTACGGTGCAGGTAAGGCTTCCTGGAGTAATACTTACAGTCGGGAGAGGGTTAACTGTTACGTTTACTGATGCGCTGGACGTACAACCGGTTGAGGAATTAGTGGTGGTAACAGTATACGTATCGGTAACCGGGTTGGTGGTGCCGTTTGTCAGGGTCACAGTTGGCTTAGACGCAGTGTTACTGCTAAGTCCTGTTGATGGCGACCACGAATAAGTATATCCTGCAGTTGAGTTGGCTCCTATCGTTCCGCTTCCTCCGGTACAAAACGAAATAGCGGAACCCGCATTTGAAGCAGGTGCAGCATTACTTGCAACCGACACGGTGGCTGTAGCTGAGCAATCCTGGTGGTCAACAATCGTAACCGTATAGGTGCCTGAAGCCAGCCCTGTAATTGTGGAAGGTCCGGTAAGACCGCTTTGTGTTGTCCCGTTGGACCAGCTAAATGTCCACGGACTATTAGTGCCCACTGCTGTTGCTGTTGCAGTGCCACTATTTGAGCCAGAGCATGTTGCGGTACTTGACATAGTGGGCGGACAACAAGAACCCACAGCATCTGCCGTAGCCGGCTGATCACTGCTACAGGCTACACTTCCCCAGGCCCCTGATTCTCCATCGCCGCTGGTATAGAAAGTGGCATTGAGGTTACTACCCGGCGAACAAGCTGAGTTTGTGGTTATGGTTACACAAAACGTCCAACTGCAGGTAGAATACAGACTGTTGCAATCGTCACCATAGCTGTTTCCCGGCCCGCCCGACAGCGAATTAGGTAAAATACTATTATAGTAAAATCCTGCCGGCCATGAAGTACCTGTAGCCGTGCTGGTAACGCCCGACGAATACCATGCCCAAGCCCCCTCGCCATCAATAGAAGAAGGGGGTGTACCTGGTGAGATTGAAGCAAGATTCCAACCCGAACCGAAAGACGGTTGAATGCCATGAAGCCAATTGGTATTTGTTTCATCCCACGATGATACAGTAAGGCAAAAGGTTACTGTTTGCCCGGGTGCATAAGTGCCGTTTACAGGGGGTGGAGTAGCTACCAGGCTGGATGAAACAAGACAACCGGAACAGTCATTGTCGTTGTGAACCTTGAGTGTAAAAGTGCCGTTTTGGGTGGCGTTGCTTCCTGCTATTTGGATATAATAAGTCTGGCCTATAACCAGTTGATAAACAGTAAGCGAAGCTGCTCCCCCCGAGCCTGTGACACAACCTGAACTGGCTTGATTCGAACAAGTGCCCTGCCAAAGCGTAATTACCGGGTTAGTAAAAGTTGCTGATGATACGCTTATAGTTGCCTGGTAGCTACTGGCAACAAAACTATACCAAACATCGTTGGGTAGACTGTTGACATTAGGCGTACACGAAGATATGTACGGATAAGGAGTGGACGGTGTGGCGTTTACGTTAGTTTGGTTAGTGAGCGTAACGGTCGCTCCTGCTTCAAGGCCGGTACCCGAACAAGCCGCAGGTGCAGGGAGGGTTCCTAAACTTGTTGCTGTTGAACAATTATCATTAGCGGGCTGCGCGCGCACATCTATCTGCCATCCTAAGAGGGCAATTAAAAATAGATATGAGCAAAATTGCTTCATAAAGATGCTTATCTCTTCACTCTCGAAAATTTGACATTCTTACTAACCGGGTATTCTGCGGCTACTTGCCCGCTTTGATTGATATGGAATACTGGTAACTTATAATTTGGGGGGAAGTCCGGTTGATAGCCTGAAACTGTGTTGATAATTCCCAGCTTTTGCAATTCGTTTGCCGAAAGGAGGATAATGTCAAAACCGTTATCAAAGTTTAGAGTTATCCGTGTATTGAGTAAACGGAAATTTTCAAATTGCGAGCTGGTAATATCCGCAACTATCTGGTTTTGGCTAAGCCCTTGATAACCCGGTTTAAACCTAACCTCAAAACTAGTGGCCTTAGTTTGCTGGCAAATCGCAATTTCCGAAATAAGCAAAATCAGAATTAATAGTAAAGGTCTCCTCATGCATTAATATCTTTATATTCTATAAGTTACGCGTAGGCATCCTCACGAATATAATATATTTTAAGGAGAAAAACTTTCTTTTCTTATACACAAATTTACAAGGCTGTTAACGACAAGAAATGACAATTCAGTAGGTCGTTTACGATACCTCGCATTAAAAAGTGATATGGATTTCATTTAAGGCCCAAATCGCTTAATTAAGGCTGCCGGCGTGTTCCTACTTACAATAAATATGCTCAAATTTACAAGGCTCTTTACTATAAAAGGTGTGATATTCGCTACTATGAAATACTGGAACTTAAAGACGGTTTTTACAACTACCGTGTTTTTGGCCGTTTTATTGGCCGAGGCGCAGGGTACGTATTCGTTTGTCGAGATAAATCCGCTCCATGGCCATAGTGTGCTTTCGGCCGTTGCCGATAGCGCAAAAACGTATTATGGCGCAGGTGCACTTACGGGCTTTACCGAATTGGGTGGCAAACTGTATTTTTCAGCTCAAGGAACCCCCGGCGATGATGAGCTTTGGGTAACCGATGGAACACAGGCCGGCACCGCTGAGGTTAAGACTATTAACCCCGGACATGGCGCAGGTATTGCCAACCTTGTATTGCTTAACAACAGCATCATTTTTATGGCCAGTAGCAATGGCGCCTCATGGGACCTATGGAGTACTGATGGAACCGGCACAGGTACAAAAATTATTGACACACTTAACCAGCCAACTAACAGCGCCCTGGGGTACAATAATTTTTCGTGGATAGGCAACAAAGTTCTGTTTTGCACAAAGGAGAAGCTATTGATTACCGATGGCACAGCTTCTGGTACCGATTCTTTACTATCGATATCTACCTACACACAGGGCTTCGGTTATTGTGATATGGCCGGCCAATCGTATTTTATTTTACCCGAAATAAGCGGTGCTGATGAAATATGGCGCAGCGATGGCACTACCGGTGGCACACAAAGTGTACTTTCGCTGGATACCACCCAGTTTAGCATTACGGGGTTAACCGCTATGCAGGCTTTTAACGGTAAACTCTATTTATCGGCCGCTGAAAATAGTCAGGGGGCCGATTTATTTACGTTTGATGGAAATCTTAATGGACTATTAAATCGCATAACCATTGCCTCGTCAGGATATTCAAATCCGCATGGCTTTATAGTTTATAACGGTTCCTTGTGTTTTATTGCCTCAAACGATACTTCAGCTAATGTTTATCGTGTTACAACTGCCGATTCAGTACCACAGCCGCTTGTTACCAACGCTGCATTTGCAACATTGGGCAACCTAACCATTATTAATAATGTGGCCTATTTTACCGGACCGGATAGCACCCGGGTTTATTCTATTGAACTTACAGGGTTTACCAACCATACGCTTAATCTGGCAGGTTATCATTTACCTTCGTACCAATACACCGATGCTCCGTTTTTAATTGGCATTAACCAGCAAATATATTTCGGGGCTTATGATGGCGCTACCGGTAACCAGGTTTTAATGCAAAGTGATTTTACGAGTCCCGGAA
>CAIOTH010000150.1 GCA_903861145.1 uncultured Bacteroidota bacterium
CAGCTCAAGTTCGGAGTTAAAGAATGGAACGCTATCGGCAGGTATTTTCTTGAAAAAGGCCTCTACTTCAGCGGGGGAAACTTTTAAGCTTGAAAAGGCTTTGCCCTTCATTTTATCGGAAACCAATTGTTTTTCGATATCGTCTTTAAAGTCATCTTTTAGCTCAATAATATTTTTGCCATAGTATTCTTCCAGCTTCTCTTTTGAACCGAATACCGATATGAAGTATTTAATACGGCGGTCAAGCTCGGCATCTACTTCTTCAGGTGAAGCGGTAACACTATCTATTTGCGCCTGCGATAAGAAAAGTTTATCGAGCAAAAGGTTATCGAACAATATACATCGTTCATCAGCCGGTAGCGGTGTAGCCTGAGCCTGGCTGGCTAATTGTTGGTACTGGGCCTCAACATCCGATTCGAGAATGATGTTATCGCCAACTACGGCAAGCACTTTATCAATTAAGGTAGCCTGGGCAAATGTGGCCGACGAAAGAACCAGCATTAAACAGCTAAGTATGGTAGTTTTTATGTTATTCATGGTTATATGGGGCGCTAAGTAACGCTTATTCCTGTTTTTTCTTATCCAAAAAAGCATAAAGCCCTAAAGAAAAACCAAAATTGGTGGTGGGTAGTTGGGTTTGAGCGCCCGTGGCGGTAATGTATAAAGCGCTTTCAATGGCAATATGGGGGTTCAGAAAGTAGGCAATGCCGGCTGAACCCGATACCGAAAAGCCATCGTAATTGGTTAAGCTGGCACTGCTATTAGGCACGTTGTTGCTACGTATTTGGGTAAAAACCGTATACCCGGCGTTGGTTGAAAGAAAGGGTTTCATAGCCTTTTTGCCAAAATAGTATTTTAAAAAAGGCCCTACCAGGGTATTAAAGTTAGTAGTAGTAGTTCTCACTTCTGTAGTGGCATTAAGCGTGCGTGCGCTGCTACAGCCAAAGGAATAAATACCACCTATGGCAAAGTTATTAATTACAAAGGCACCAAAAGATGGGGCAAGCGTTAGGTTAAAAGTGTTTGCCGTTCCCTTTATAGACTCGCTAATGTTAGTGCTGCCACCAATGATGAGCATTCCTTTTTCGGCCTGCGCAGACAGCATTCCTGCCTGGGCCATTGAGCCCAAAGTGATGAGAAGAAACGTAGTAAATTTTTGAACCCCGCGCGTCATTATTTTACTAGTATTTCGAATGATTTGGATTTGATACCATCCTGGTAAATTTTATCGTAAATTTTTTCTACCAGTTGCAAACGCCTCTTTTCAATAATTGCCTTTACTAATTGGCGATGAATAAACTCTATAGGCGGGGCCTGGTCTTTTTTCATAACGGCGGCTATCTTAATAAACCACGAACCGCTTTCGGTTTTAAACTCCTTAAAACTTTTCGAAAAGCTCAAGGTAGCTATGTCGTTTTCGTTTAGCGGAAAGTTTTTTACCAGGTTATCTTTATCGTACCAAATACCATGGTCAAGCACCTGGCTTGAAGCAAACTCCTTGCAATATCCGTCAAGCTTGCGCGCAGTTTCTTCATCGTCTTGTTTGTTAATCCACTTGCGTGCGTTATCTATATCCCTGGCATCTTTTTTTAGCTTAATAAAAAGCAACTGGTAAACATCTTTCTCCAGCGGAAAATCGACCTTTAGCTTTTCGTACCATTCATTCGATTCGGCCTGCGTAACAGCGGTATCAAGCCGTTTATTAATCAATGCCTTTTCATATTCATACAGCATCAGGCTTTCGCGATATTCCTCCACCTTTTTTGTTATGCCAAGGTCATCTTCGGGAATGTTTTGTTGCGCTTTTTGCAAAAGTAACTTTTTGCGCACCCAGTTATCGGCGTAGTTTTTTAATACCTCAATGCTATCTTTTCCTTTCAACCCTTTGGTTAAACCCTGTATTTCCGAAGCGTATAAATAATCGTCATTCACCCTGGCAATAGCATCTTTATCGCTGCCTTGCTTCTTTTTAAAAAAAGAACAAGCGGTTAGCGAAAGCAGAAAAGCTATGACTACGAGATTTTTCAATGTGTGCCTTTTGCGCGTTTGATTTATACTGAAAACCTGGTTACGAAAGAACTTTACTAAAGAAAATAATCTTACACAGCCGGTTAAACCCGGTTTGTGTAAGATTATTTTCTATACCAATACCCTTAAACTGCGCTTAGCGCGAAGCTTATTTTTTTATCAGCGATTTGAAAACACTTTCATCAAGACTGATAGGATACTTAGCTCTTAGCGATTCTAACCAGGTTTTTTCAAGATACTCCTGGTAATCAGAAACGATATAGCCCTTTGCTTCTTTTAATGATTTAGGCTCCGGCCCGGCTATTTGTTTAACCAGTATAAACTGGTAGCTGCTATCGTTTAACTTGTTAACGGTCGTAATGCCCGGTTTCCAGTCAATTTTGTCAACTACATCGTACTGGCCTTTTTCGTATTTGCCTTCAATAACCGATACGTGCTCTTTGTTGCCAACCTTATTGAATTTCTCTTTTATTTCTTCCGGCGTTTTCTTTTTCTCAACCATTTTGTAAGCCTCGTCAGCTGCCTTTTTATCATTCACATTATAAATAGATACTTCGGCGCGGTTACCCCACATGTATTTGGTAGCATTTTTTTGGCGGAAAGCCTCAAGGCCCAAGGTATCTTTAACGGCTTTGGTCCAAACCATTCTGTCCATCAGTTCAAACAGCAAAATACCATCCCTGTATTCCTTCATCAGGTTTTTGAATTCCGGCTTCTTTACCTCTAGCATGCTTTCTTCGTAATCAAGGCATTTGCTATTAACAAAACCCTCATAGTATTCATTCAACAAAGCCTCTTTGCTTTTATCGTTACGGCGTTTTGCGTTTTTTGCAATGTAATCGGTAAAGTCGCCTTCGGTATAGCTCTTACCGGCTAACTTAAACAACACCTTGGTGCTTTTATGTAACAGGCTATCGGCATGCCAGTTTCCTTTAACAATACTGCTATCCACGTGGCCGGCAAAATCGGCCTTAACATCTGCGTATTGCATAAAGCTGTTTTCCTTCTTAATGCGATCAACCAAAACGGTTTTAGCCACTTCCGAACGCGAATCTCTTTCAACTTTCTTTTTAATATCGGCTTTAACTTCGCCAAAAGGCTGTGGCTCTTTTCTTTCTAAACGCTTAAGTATGTGCCAACCCAATTTGGTCATAATGGGTTTAGAAATATCACCGTCTTTTTGCAACGCGAAAGCGGCATCTTCAAACTCAGGCATCATACGTGTTTGAGCACCGGTGCCAAACCATGGCAGTTCGCCATTTTTGGCGCGAGAACCCTTATCTTCTGAAAAATCTTTTACAGCATCTTCAAAGGTTGTTTTCTTTGAAGTAAGGAGGGCATAAATTGAATCAATTTTGTGCTTTGCGTCAGCTTGTTGTGCATCGGTTGCCTTTTCAGGGAAACGAATCATTAAATGGGCAACATGCATTTGGCCGCGAGAAGCGCGGGTATCGTTCACTTTTACAAGGTGGTAGCCAAACTCGGTTCTAACCGGTTCGCCCAATTCACCTTTCTTTAAAGTGTATGCGGCATTTTCAAAAGGGTAGATAGTGCCGAAAACTGAAAACCAACCAATGTTGCCACCGTTGTTTTTGGCTGATGGGTCTTCAGAACTTTCTTTAGCTACTTTTTCGAAAGCCTCTCCCTTTTCAATTCTTTTACGAAGAGCTAATATTTTTTTGTAAGCAGTAAGGGTATCGGCAGGGTTTGCGTTTTCGTCGCATTTTACCAGGATGTGGCTGGCGTTAACTTCGGTTTTTGAACGCTCAAACGCTTCGGCAATCAGCTTGTCGGTTATTTCGCGGTCGCTTAGGTACGATTTTGCCAATTGTTTTCTGTAACCTTCCAATTCGTTTTTAAGGCTTGGAATGGTGTCCAGTTTCATGGCCTCGGCTTCGCGCACTTTTAGGCGGAAGTTTTCGTACAGTCCCAAATAGCTATGTAGCGAGGTATCGCTATAGTTAGCCTGGTTATTTACGTTGTTTTTGTTGTAAACGTATTCAAAATCACTAACGGTAACCTTATCGCCGCCCACGGTAAAAAGGGTCCTGTTGTCGTTATCCTGGGTAAAAGATGAGAGTATAAAAGCAAGCAATGCAACCGGAATGAAATACTTCTTCATAATTTAAAAGATATTTTTTTGTTTTTAGGCCTGCAAATATTGAAAGCCGCTTTTAAAGCCGTGCGAAGTTAAACTTTTTTAACATCGGTCAAAATGAGCGCTTTCGGGTGTTAAATTTGGATAGAATAGACGACTTTAGAGGTAGTGTTAATTTAGATTTTTTGGATAATGCGGGTGCCTAAAGGAACAATAAAAAGGTATTGGTTAATTTTTGCGGCCCTAACCTGGCTATGTTTTACGCTTGAGGCGCAGCGTAGCTATACCCCCGGGGTTAATTGCTATACCAAAGCAGAGTTGCTTAGCCTTAGCGACTCTATTAGGGTACTAAACCTGCAAATTGCGGCTAATCCATCTATGGCACGTTTATATGCAAAAAGGGCATATTATAGGTCTCCTCTTGGAGATTATGCAGGTTCGTTACGCGATTACGACTCTGCGATAATGCTTGATAAAAACTATAAGAACGCCTATTTTTCAAGAGGGTTAATGGAACTGCATTTTAATAAATGCGAGGCCGGCTTAAAAGATTTTTACAAAACTTTTGCTTTGGATAGCACAGATTGTGGAGCCCTGCTTGGCATTGGCGATGCGTACGATTGCATGGATTCAGGTAAGCTCGCGTTAGAGTTTTACAATAAAGCGGTTCTGTGCAATCCCAATGATTGCTCATTTATAAGAAGGGTAGGTTTTTTTTATTTTGAACGGAAGAACTATCCCATAGCCCTGGAACAGGTTGACAAGGCGATTGCAAAAGGGTGCACGGATTCGAGATTGTTTGCGCTAAAAGGACATATATACAAGGAGACAAAGAACTATAGTAAAGCGATTGACGGATATAGTGAAGCGATAAATGGGGATTTATCGGCCAATGAAAGATTAACGGATCCTGAGCTATACGCAGATATGTTTTTTAACCGTGGCTATTGTTTTGATGAGCTAAAAATGACTTCGAAGGCGGTTGAAGACTATTCGCGGGCTTTGGTACTTAATCCCAACGATAAATACTCGTTGTATAACCGGGGCCTGCTATATTTTAATGCTCACAAAAAGAAAAAGGCGGGTAAAGACTTTTACGCCGCGGCGCTTTTAGGAGATGAGGATGCTATCTCGTATTTGCGTGATGATTTTAAGAAACTGTACCGCGAATATTTAGCACAAAAAAGGATTGTTCAGTGATGTTGTAACCGTTCGGATATTATATATTTAATGTACATGCCCAACCTGCAAACCATTTGGTCGTTTCCTTACCAGCATCAAATGCTGATTATAAGGGGCAGGCTTGAGGCCGAAGGAATTGAAACCTTTGTGCAGGATGAATTGACAATACAAGTTGACCCGATGTATTCAAATGCTCTTGGCGGTATTAAATTAATGGTGCATGCCGAAGATGCTACAAGGGCCACTGAAATTTTAGCCGAAGCGGGCTACCATAAAAAGAACGAAGCCGACACCCCGGAATTTTTACAAAGGCTTTACACCTTCACCGGAAGCTTGCCTGTAATTGGGGAAATGAAATTTGAAAATCGGCTATTTATTATAACTGCAACATCGGTGGTATTGATTGCAGGTATTCTTTATTTGTTGGCGCGTTGAGAGATGGCCATGCCGGCAGGTAAGTTTGTGAAAATACAGCCTTAATTTTTATACAGGGCGCGCCTTGTATTTTACAATGCAGACGTGCATAATTAGGTGGAAGACAGCCATCAAAACAGGTGCAATCGGTTCATAATCAACCAAATGATTGCTTCGGGTAACTTTAACCTGTAAGCAATACAAACAGGACGCTGTAAAATGACGGGAAATACCTCTAATTTCCTCTTTACTTAAATGCCGGTGTGGACTATATTATAGTTACCCATGAAAAAAGCACTAAAAATATTTACCCTGTTCGTTTTGCTGTGTTCAATCACGGTATCGGCAATTGCTGCCAAAGTAAGTTTGGCAACGGCACAAACTACGGCCGTCAATTTCTTTGAATTAACCGCAAAGAATACCGGCAGAAATTCGGCAACGCTGCAATACACCAAAACAGAAGTTGATGGCACAGTTGATTTTTACGTGTTTAATATAAGCCCGAAAGGTTTTGTTATTGTGGCTGCTGATGACCAGGTAAAACCCATTATTGCTTATTCGCTTGAGTCGAATTTTATGGCCGATACAAAGGGGCGCGGCGTTCAAAACTGGATGGACCATGCAGCAACGCATATTTACCAGGGGTTACAGCGCCATACTATTGCTAACGCACAAATAAGCAACCAGTGGGCATCGTATTTGCAAGGGGTAAAGCCGGTAAGCGCAAAGAGTTTAAACACACCGGTTGCGCCTCTTTTAACTACCACCTGGGACCAGGAGCCTTATTATAACCAGTTGTGTCCATACAATACCAACGACCAACAGCGTACCCTTACCGGTTGCGCAGCCACTGCCATGGCACAAATAATGAAATATTGGAATTACCCTGCCCAGGGTATTGGCAACTATGGTTATGCCTCTACGCATGGATATGGAAACCAGTTTGCCAATTTTGCTGCAACAACTTATAACTGGTCGGCAATGCCCGATTCTATCAATTCGAACAATATTAACGTTGCCACTTTAATGTACCACTGCGGTGTTGCTGTTGCCATGAATTATGGCGATGACAACCAGGGTGGAAGCGGGGCCTTTGTTTTAAGATCGGAAACAGCCAGCTATAAGCATTCGGTTGAAATGGCCCTTTCAACCTATTTTAATTATAACGCAAATACTTTAAGCGGGGTGCGCCAGGCAAATTTTAGTTCAAACGATTGGATAAATTTACTGGAAGGGGAATTGAAAGCAGGAAGGCCTGTTCAGTACGAAGGATATGATACGCTACACGGCGGCCATACCTGGGTATGCGATGGCTATGATGAGAACGATATGATGCACATGAATTGGGGATGGGGTGGTTTGGATAACGGATATTACAGTGTTGCATCGCTTACAGCTGACGGATATAATTTTAGCAACAACGAAGCGGCGTTAACAGGCATTGAACCAACTACCGATTTAGCAGTTTACGCTAATGCAACCCAAGTGACTATTTGTAAAGGAAGTAGCACCCTGCTAACTGCACAAAGCACCCCCGGCGTTAATTATACATGGGCCCCAGCCACCGGTTTAAGTTGCCCTACCTGCTCAATGACAGCAGCCAGCCCCGATACTACCACTACTTATACTGTAACAATTGATAGCGCAGGTTTTACGGCAAGCAGCCAAATAACTATTGCTGTAAGTAATTTGCATGTTAATAGTACACATGTAACCAATTTAACCTGCTATGGAGCGGCTAGCGGTAAAGCTTCATTAAATGTTGGTGGAGGATATCCGGCTTATAGCTATATATGGAGTAACGGAGCAAGCACGGCCGTTATGAGTAATCTTACAGCAGGAAATTATGGAGTGACAATTAATGATGCTATAGGATGTTCGGCTACTGCCGACATAACGATTTCGCAACCTGATTCGCTAATAGCTACTATACAGGCTATTAATAATGCTTGTTCGCTCGATTCTGCTGCTATAAATGTTTCAGTTATTGGTGGTACACCTGATTATGTGTACGCCTGGGGTACTGGTGAGCAGACTTCTGCTATTTCCTCTTTGGCTGAGGGTATGTATGTTATTACTGTTGTTGATGCTGCCGGTTGCTCTGTTTCCTCCTCTTTTAATGTGGTACAGCCTGCACCTATTTCTGTTACTATCGTATCTTCAAATACTACCTGTTCTTTATTATACGGAACTGCCACTACAAATGTTACAGGCGGACACGAAAATTTTTCATTTGTTTGGAATACGGGTGAAACCACCCCATCTATTACAAATCTTTCTGCCGGTAATTATGTTGTAACCGTAACCGATGCTTTGGGTTGTTCTTCTTCAAATTTTATTTCTTTCTCTCAACCCGACTCAATGAACGTTTTTATTGCTGCCTCGAACGCAGCTAATAGTTTAGTATACGGTAAAGCAGTTGCAAAGGTTACAGGTGGTGCACCACAATATGCATATTTATGGAACACGGGTGATACCACCGAGGTTATTACTTATGCTACACCCGGCACTTATGCGGTAACCATTACCGATAGCAAGGGTTGCAAGCAAACCGCTACCACCGAAATTACCGAACCAGGCACCACGGGTGTTGGCCAGGTAAATGGTAACATGGCTTTTGAAGTTTACCCAAACCCTGCAACAAATGCGGTAACAGTTTCGTTGGATGGAGCCGGTAACGGAAATACGATAATGGAGATAAGAAATATGCTTGGCCAAACTTTACGCACCGAGAATATTTCGGCTACCCAAACCCAGGTTGATGTTTCGAACCTTGCCAATGGGGTTTACCTTTTTGCTTTAACCCAGGGGCAACAAACCAGCGTTAAGGAAATAGTAGTTAAAAAGTAGGCCAAATACGAATCTAAATTATTGGCAACCACATAATTAGAACCTATCTTATTAAGATGCCATTTCGATTACCCTCATATCGTTTCTGATTATTAATTTCGGCAGCTATTATCGTACTATTATACGGGCACCTGTTTGGGTGAGTTTGTATTTGTGTGCAAATAGAAAATTCACTTTTTTTAGATTTGTTTAACCCGGATTATAGAATCAGTTTATTAATTAGTGTCAACCCTTAAAAACTAAACCATAACCCTTTAAAATGAGAAAGAACATTTTACTCTTAGTATGTGCGGTGCTTTTAAATTTAAGTGCGGCATTTGCCAATAGTGTAAGCGTGCAACAGGCGCAAACGATTGCCACCACTTTTTTTAAAATAAAGTTAGGCAATAACGCACCCAGAACTGCCCTTACTGCCACACTAAATTATACCCGTACCGAAACAGATAACACGGTTGATTTTTATGTGTTTGATATGAGCCCTGTTAAGGGTTTTGTTATTGTATCGGCTACTGATAATGACGTGCCAATTATTGGCTATTCAACAACATCTCCATTTCCAACTGATTTTTCTAAAATTGGATTAAGAGAATGGTTGAATCGTTGGAGTGAAGAGTTGCACTATGTTGCCCTGCACAATATTACAGCAACTCCGCTTGCCAGCATTCAATGGGATGCATACCGCCAGGGTGTTGCACCGGCCAGCGAAAAGGCAGGCGGTGTTACTCCATTTTGCCAAACTACATGGGACCAAAATACTGAGTACGGAACCGGACCTAATCTTTACAATAATTATTGCCCCGGTGGCACAGGCACTAACCAGGCCGTAACCGGCTGCGTAGCAACAACTATGGCGCAAATTATGAGATATTGGAACTATCCTACTAAGGGGACAAGCTCTTCATCGTATAATGATGCGACCAGCCAGGGATATTCTCAGGATTATGGAACGCTATCTTTTAACTATGGCAATACAACTTTTGACTGGGCTAATATGCCTTTAACATTAACCAATACGTCTACCACAACCCAAATAGACGCTGTGGGTACTTTGATGTATGCTTGCGGTGTATCAGTTGATATGGATTATTCACCTACCGGTAGTGGTGCATTTGTTTTAACTTCAGAATCGGGTGGCGGGGCATGCGCACAAAAATCGTACGTTACTTATTTTGGGTACCAGTCTATTATACAGGGTATTATATTAACCGGAACCGGCTCAACCGGAACCGGTGTTATTTCGAGCGCGGCTTTTACCGACTCGATTGAAGTTGACTTAGCAAGAGGCAGACTGGTGCAGGTTGAAGGACAGGACCCAACCAATGGAGGACATACATGGGTTTGCGATGGTTATGAAACCAGCCCTTCAACCATGTTCCACATGAACTGGGGATGGAGTGGTTATGCAGACGGATATTTTGCACTTACTAACCTTGATCCGAATGATGGAACCCAACTTACCTTTAGCCAGGATATTGGCGCGCTGATTCATATTTTACCACCTGCACAAACCGGTATTTTGCATGAAGTAGCAGCAGCTACACTAACCGGCGTTTGCCCGGGTTCACCAACACAATTAAGTGCCACAACACACACTAATACTACTTATGGCTGGACACCTACAACAGCTTTAAGCAATCCTAATATTTCAAACCCGGTAGCTACGCCTACGTCAACAACTACATACACAGTAACAGCAGATAGCGCAGGTGTTACAGCAACCAGTACCATAACCATAACTGTGCATCCGGCACCAACCGCCGCTATTAACACATCGGCAAACCCTACTTGTTACGGTTCAGCTAATGGTTCAGCAACAGTTACAGTAACCGGCGGCACATCGGGATATACTTACCATTGGAGCGGTGGCCAAACAGTAGCTGCTTTAACTAACCTTGGGCCAGGCACATATTCTGTAACGGTTACAGATGCTAATAGCTGTACCGGAAGTGTAACCAAAACTTTAACTCAACCTGCTGTATTATCGGCAAGCACAACCAACGTGGTAAACGCAACTTGCGGGCCTACCGGTAGTATTTCAACTTCGGTAAGCGGCGGAACCAGCAACTACCGTTACTTATGGAGCAACGGCGAAACTACTGCTACTGCTTCAAGCCTTACCGGTGCCACTTATACAGTTACTATAACCGATGCGCATAGCTGCACAACTACAACTGCGGCAACAATAACAAGTACCAGCACACTTAACCTGAGTGCGACAGCTACTAATGTGATGTGCTATGGCAATACCGGTGGTAGTGCAACTGCAACTGTAACCGGCAGTACCGGTTCCGTTACTTATCACTGGAGCAACGGAGCCACAACCTCGTCAATTCAAAACGTTGTGGCGGCTACTTATACGGTAACGGTAAGCGATGGCAGCGGATGTTCGGTTACTGCAGCGAAAACAGTTGCGGGGCCTACCTCGGCATTATCGGCGTCGCCAAGCACAACCAATGCGGGTTGTGGCAATGCAGCTACAGGTAGTGCCAGCGTTACTGTAACCGGCGGAACGGGTGGATACTCTTACCATTGGGATAATGGCAATTCTACATCTTCATTATCAGGCCTTGCTTCGGGCACTTATCATGTAACAGTAACTGATGCTAACAGCTGCACTACAGTAGCTTCGGCGGTTGTTGCATCGGCTTCGCCTATTTCGGTAGTTGCAACAACTAACAATACAACCTGTTTTGGTGGAAATAATGGAAGCGTTGAGATAAACACAAGCAACGGAACCGCACCTTACTCATTTACATGGAGTACCGGAGGAACAGCATCGTCTATTGCAAATTTACCTGCGGGTAGTTATTCTGTAACTGTAAGTGACTTTAACCACTGCACTACAACTACCAACATAACTATTGCCCAGCCAAACCAAATACAGATAACAACAACCGAGACGAATGCTACCGGTGTGTTAGACAATGGTTCGGCCACGGTTAGCAATATAGTTGGCGCAACGGCACCATATACTTACATATGGAGTGACGGAGCTACCACACAAACCATTAACAACATTGCACCTGGCAATTACTCAGTAACTATTACCGATGCAAACGGCTGCTACCAATCCGCCACGGACTTTGTAAATGTTTCGACCGGTATTAATACTGTTAACAGTGTAATTACGTTTTCGGTTTATCCTAACCCGGCGGGCAGTTATGCTATGTTGCAGTTAGATGAGTTTAACAACGCAACGATTATGAACCTGAAAAACATTTTGGGCCAAACAGTTATTTCGCAAACTATATCAGCAAAACAAACTCAACTTAACCTTGGCTCATTGGCCAATGGTGTTTACCTGGTTGAGTTAAGACAAGGTGAAAAAACAGCGGTTAAGCAATTGGTTATTGCCAGATAGGGCTAACCAGAATATTTAAATTAGAGGGAGTGCGGCAATGGCTACACTCCCTTTTTTTTATAGCATTATGGATTGGCGGAGTTCCTAAAAGCGAATTGAATTGCGGATTTTTTATGCAACGGACTTGCAAAGGAACTACATGAATGGTTTACACCTAATTTTTTGCAAGCGGCTGATGGTTAGTTAGTTGTAAAAACGCATGGTTTACAATTTGAAAACTGTAAACCATCTTTTCGATTTTAAGCACGCGCTTTAATTGTATCTTGCATTGCAATTGTTATCCCTCTTTATATGACGAGAAATTACCTGTTTGTTTTACTGTTAGCTAGTACAATACGAGCATTTGGTTGGACCGGTGATGGACTTAAGGACACTGCCGCTAACCAGATAAGTATAATGAGTTATAACGTTAAGATGTTACCACGGGGGGCAGTGTTTATTCATCACCACCCGGTAATAAGAGCCAGGTTAATACCAGCCAAGCTGGTAGAGGAATCGCCGGATGTGATTGTGTTTCAGGAAGCATTTGATGGTAAAGCGGTGCGTATTTTAAGGCGGAAGTTAAGGGCTACTTACCCTTTTTGCATGGGCTTTCAAAACCGGAAGGTTGTAACCTATAAGCGGGCCGGTGGGGTGCTTATGTTTAGCAAATATCCGATGCATGAAATTGAGAGTATTTCGTACACACAATGCAAAGGCATTGATTGCATGGGCAACAAAGGCGCCATGTTGGTTGAAGTTGACCACCCTGCACATAAGTTCCAACTACTGGGAACACACATGCAGGCCGGCGGCTCGCACGATTTGAAACTATCGCAATATAAAGAAGCCGGTGAATTGCTTAAACGGCACGAGCAAGAGGGTGTGCCTCAATTTGCAGCGGGTGATTTTAATACGGTGAAGGGAAACGAGCAACTTTATCCTTATTTGGTTGATGCCTTAAAAGTGGAAGATGGCGATATAAGCGGCGACCTGAAATTTACATCGGACCACCTGCTGTGCGATATGGAGAAAAACCATGACCCCAATAAGCGCCGTGTTATTGACTATGTGTTTTACAAAGCTAATGGCGTAAAACCGGCCTCGACAGTACGCTACGTTAAACAGTTTGAACAGCGCTGGAGTGATACGCACAAAAGCCTTTCGGACCACAATGCTATTGTATTGAAAATGGTTTTATAATTGCTCTCCTTAATTTTGATAAATGCCTTTTAAAGTATTGATGGTTTGCCTGGGTAACATTTGCCGGTCGCCTATGGCACATGGCTTATTGCAACATAAGGTGGAGGAGCGAAAATTGGATTGGGAGATTGACTCGGCGGGAACCAGTGGTTACCACAAAGGCGAGTTACCCGACAGACGGGCTATTGCTTGTATGAAACACCATGGCATAGATATTACCTACCAAAAATCGAGACAGATTACTTACGAGGACCTGCATTATTACGACCAGATTTTTGTTATGGATGATGCCAACCTGAATGATGTAATGCTACTGGTAAAGACAAACACCGAAATGGCAAAAGTATCTTTGATAATGGACCTTGTTGAAGAGCAAAAGCTAAAGGAGGTTCCCGACCCGTATTTCGGCCCAGGCGATAAGGGATTTGAAAGGGTTTACCAAATGCTGGATAAAGCCACCGACAAACTGCTTGAGAAATACGATAGCAAATAGGCCATCACTGTATCACCTTCAAACTTCTTTTTAAATTGCGCTCATGTCTGAATTAAAAAAGGTAAAGCCTGCACTATCAAAAGGCACCCGCGATTTTTTGCCTGTTGAAGTGGCAAAGCGTAACTACATATTTGAGATTATAAAGAGTGTCTTCCGCAAATACGGTTTTGAGGAAATTGAAACACCGGCCATTGAGCGTATGGAAACCCTTACCGGTAAATATGGTGATGAGGGTGACAAGTTGTTGTTTAAGATTTTGAATAGCGGAGATTTTTTAAAGGATGTACCGAAGGAAGATTTAGCAGCGGCAAACTCGCCGGCTGCGTTAAAGCATATTGCCGAAAAAGGCTTGCGTTATGACCTTACAGTACCGCTTGCCCGTTACGTAGTTCAGCACCAGGATAGCCTGGCATTTCCGTTCAGGCGTTTTCACATCGGGCCGGTGTGGCGGGCTGACCGGCCACAAAAAGGACGTTACCAGGAATTCTACCAGTGCGATGCAGATGTTATAGGTAGTGAATCGTTATTGAATGAGGTGGAACTGACCATGATTTACGCAGAAGTATTTAAGCGCTTGGGTGTTGATGTGATAATACGGTTTAACCACCGCAAGGTAATTGAGGCACTTATTGCTGTTATCAATAAACCTGAATTTGCCGAGGTTATTATTAGCTGCATTGACAAAATTGACAAAGCGCCCTGGGAAAAAATTGAGGTTGAGCTACATGAAGCGGGATTAACTAAAGCAGAAACAGATGCGATTTATAGTTCAATTGTTTCGAACGCTGATAATTTATGGATGGATGATGGAATTAAAACAAACCCATCGGGAGAGGTTGCGTTTAATGAGCTAAGCACTTTTTTGAAGGCGATAAACAATTCTATTCCGAATTTGGCATATGATGGCAGGCTGGTTCGTGGGCTTAATTACTACACCGGCGTTATTTGGGAAGTGGTATTAGATAAAAACTCTTCGGCTAATAGTAATATTACCATGGGCTCATTAGGCGGCGGTGGTAGATATGACAACCTTACGGAGATGTTTGGAGCAAAGAATATGAGTGGGGTGGGTATTTCTTTTGGCATAGAACGCATTTATGATGTTATGGAAGAGTTAAATCTTTTCCCGCCAACTATATCGCAAGGGGTTCAGGTTTTGTTCGTTCCGCGCGAAAAGGAGATGGAGGCTTTTGCGTTTCAACAGGCCCAAATTCTACGAAATAAGGGTATTGGCGCAGAGGTTTTTCTGGGAAATGTTAAAAAGCAAAAGCAGTTTAAGTATCTCGAAGACAAGAAGATAGCTTATGTTGTTGAAGTTGGAGACAATGAGCAAACCTCAGAAAAATTCAGGCTTAGAAACACTCAAACACGCGATACCCAGGACGGTTTAAGCATTCAGGACATTGTAGCAATTATGCTACAATAAATAAAAAATCTATAAAGCTGTAGCTTGTATAATACAACTTGACAAACCCACCAAATACGCCTATCTTATTGGGCGAAGGGAGTAACCACTTTTTTTTACCGTGACAATTTTGTCTTTTTGCAGAAAAGAACTACCTTTCAGCTAACAATGTCTGTTGAAAAAAGGAGCCGTGAGGTTGCCTTAGGTTAAAAGCGGAACTATTCCCCCAAGTTTCCCGCTTATGTAAAGTTGAAGAGAAGGAGTTGTTGTACCCGTATTGAAGATAGTTTATTCAAGAGTGCCGAGTCATAAAAGTGTCAGCTTAGATGAAGAAAACCTGTTTGAGTTTTTGCTTATTGTTCATTGCCTTTTTAAGTGGCTTTTCTTCGCCATTGCAAAAGCAGGTGGAGTTGTTGATGCAGGATAGTGCTTCCGGTATGTCGGCTGTTACAATTGTATCATTTACCTACGGTACCTCTCCTAATTACTTTGCCTCAGAAGACATTGCACTGACACCGGATACAACCGGTAACCCTCAATTATACTCTTACACGCTTAATAATGTTGCGTGCACATTCAACTCCTTTGGTACGTTTAACAACACCGTTGTTTTGAGCCTTGGGGCTGCCTTGGTTACAACCGGTACTTATACATTTTCGATGCAGCAGTTTACCAATTTCGACCCTGCCTCGATGGTGTTTTTAGAAGACCGGCAACTAAATATTTTTACCGATTTACGACAGTCAACTTACAAAGTTGCTCTTGGCCAAACAGGCCAGATAAACGGCAGATTTTATCTTCATATTACCTATCCACCGGTAGCCAGCTCCGGGGCATCGGGCTGCTCAAATAACGATGGTATTATTAATATTTCCGAAGATAACAGCGTGGTTTGGAATGCAGTGAAGGTATATGATTCGCTTTCGGTTTTAGTAGCAATTGATACCAACATTGCAGGTAACTTTAGCTTTACAGGGCTAGCAGGTGGTAACTATCGTGTTGAGTTTGATTATGGATTGTATGCGCCAATTCAATACGTTCAAATACAGGAACATCAACTGGTGACGGTTTTGAGCATACCAACTGACCATGGCACTGTTGGGCATAACATGCTATTTTATGCCACCAACTCAAATGCCAATCAATTTCAATGGGATTTTGGTGATGGTTCAACCATTACCGGTGTGGCTAACCCAACTTATGCGTATTACATACCAGGCACTTATAATGTTATAGTTAATAGCTCAAATGTTTATGGCTGTACTGCTCATTCGGATACTACTGTGTATATAGACTATGCTACATCGATTGATGAGATTGATGGAAATGCGGTGAGGATTATTACCGATAGTAAGAGCGTTAGAATTGATATAAACAACATTGTTGCCGATAAGTATGCATATAGCGTATACAACATCTCTGGCCAGGTAATCAAAGCGGGACCCATAACCGATACCGACATGGTTCTTGATTTCGCCGGTGAGGCTACCGGGGTTTATATTGTATCGATAAAGAGTGCAACCTCTGCGCTATCTAAAAAGGTGATTATTACTCACTAGGCGCATCCATTTTCCATTTTTGAGGTATTCAACTAAATAAGCCGGGGCCTTTCTTTTTTTAAAAGAAGAAATACATTTACGGCCTGATGCAGTGTTGACCTTTATGGCAATTGCCTCCGGCAGAAATTTAATAAACAACTTAACTATATAATGGAGACGAGCTTTACCATTACCAATCAAAAAATTACGATTAGCGACTTACACAAGTTTCTTTCAACTAATCCCAAAATAGTAATAGGCGATGATGCGAAAAAGAAAATAGAATCCAATAGAAAATACCTGGAAAAGAAGATAGCTGAACCGGGTGCCCGTTACTACGGAATTAACACGGGTTTTGGCGCACTATGCGATGTCGAAATTGCTGCTGATCAATTGGAACAACTACAGGAAAACCTGGTAATGAGCCATGCCTGTGGTATGGGCGACGAGGTTAAAAATGAGGTGGTGAGATTGATGGTGCTGCTTAAACTAAAGGGGCTATCGTTAGGATATTCGGGTATCTCGAACGAAACGGTGCAACAAGTGGCAGATATGTACAACAATGGCATATTGCCGGTTATTTGGGAGGTAGGCTCGTTGGGAGCATCTGGCGATTTAGCACCCTTAGCTCATTTATCATTACCCCTATTGGGAATGGGCACTGTTAGGTATAAAGGCGAAAAGCAGGACTCGCAAACCGCTTTAAATAAGGTGGGATTAAGTCCTATCAAGCTTAAAGCAAAAGAGGGGCTTGCGTTGCTGAATGGCACACAATTTATGAGCGCCTGGGGTTGTTATAGCATTATGGAAGCTGAGCGCGTTGAAAAGCTGGCCGATCTTACTGCCGCAATTTCGGCAGATGCGTTTAATTGTCAGTTAAGCCCTTACCATCCCGCGATACAAAGAGTACGTAACCATGAAGGACAAATTGAAAGCGCTGCTAACGTATTACACTTTTTGGAAGGCAGCGAAATAGCCAAACAACCTAAAAATAATGTCCAGGACCCTTACTCCTTCCGTTGCGTGCCACAGGTACACGGCGCCGTAAAATTTGCCATAGGCCAGGTAAAAGAGGTTTTTGAAAAAGAGATAAATGCAGTTACCGATAACCCATTAATTTTTGAGGAAGAAGACCTGATTTTAAGTGGTGGTAATTTTCATGGTGAGCCATTGGCTATAGGGCTTGATTATTTGGGTATTGCTATGTGCGAACTGGCCAGCATTTCAGAGCGCAGAACCTTCCAATTAATTTCGGGTAAACGTGGGTTGCCAAAATTTTTGGTGGAAGATTCGGGCTTAAACTCAGGGTTAATGATACCGCAGTATACCGCAGCGGCAATAGTTTCAATGAACAAGCAGTTGGCTACACCGGCCAGCGTTGACACAATTACCTCAAGCGATGGACAGGAAGACCACGTAAGCATGGGCGCTAATGCTGCAGTAAAGACCTACAAGATTGTTTACAACATTGAAAAGGTGCTAGCCATTGAGTTCATGACTGCGATGCAGGCACTTGATTTTCGCAAGCCACTAAAGAGTTCACCGCTAATAGAAAAAATAAGGGCAGACTACCGCAAGTTGGTACCTTATTATGATAAAGACCGGGTGCTGTATGACGATATACAGGTTACCGTAGATTTTATGCGGACAATACAGTTATAGGTAATATTTACGCACGGTTTCCATGTGGTGGATGTTATGGTAAATGGTAAAATAGGCAAGTTCGCGCATAGTTAGTTTGCCTAAAATGGGATGTTTTACCTGGTAATTATCTAATTGCGCCTCTGTCCATTTATTGCTAATGGCCTGCACCAATTTTTCGCCTTGCTTCAAAATTTCGGCGCATAGTTTTTCTTGCTCATAATTTGTTTTTGCCGGTACATACACACCCGTTGCTTTGGCACCGTTGGCTAATTTATTTTCATAAGCGGCTACTACTTCATCGTACGTTCTTGAAATGCCTTTACCCTTACCATACAGTAGGACTGGTATAAATTTTGGCAGCGTGAACGGCAGAACCGTCATTTTTGTGGCCGTTATTAAATGACTGATATTTTCGGCAGGTGTCCACTTGTTTTCTTTGGAGGTATTAAATAATGCAGCCGGAACCAGGCTAGCGGTTTTGTAAAGCAGCTCGAAGCAAGTGTTTAGTTCGTTGATGAGGACGGGCTTGGTTTTTTGCATAGTGTAAGCTTAAATTTTTTCTTAACCTTAACTCAAACGCGCTTCTTTTTTCGCCAGATAATCAAATAAAACAACATAGGAAATCAATGTTACAGGAAAAAACAAATAGGTGATAGGGGTTGGTATAAAATTATAGAAACAAATGAGTGAGAGTTTAAGACTACCATAGGCAATAAAGCGGGTATTTAATTGGTAACGCTGTTGTAGTTTTTTTGCCAATAAAATAAATAACAAAGGCAGCAGAAAACAAGAGGCAAGTTCAACGCGGACCATTAACCACAATTGAGTAACGTTAAAAAACTTGTATAGCCCCACGTTGTAATATTTATGCTCAATTATGTGGCTGCAATTCCAAAACCATTCTAACCCGCCGGATTGAACACCGGGCAGCTTTAAAAAATAGAGTGGGTCCCAAATAAAGTATGGGAGCACAAATACTACCGTAATAACCCCGGCGAACGTTAAGAAGAGTTTAAAAAAGTTAGCTCGGGATTCAGTAAAGAATACATATCCCAAATATACGGGTATCCAGGGCACCAAAGCATAGCGGCTAAGCGTGCAACACGCCATTGCTACACCAATTAGAAGGTAATTCTGTTTTAATAAAGCAAACCCCAGCAACATGTAAAAGGCAGTGACCACACCTTCTTCCGTCATCGACCAGAAAACATGTTCCTGCATCAGAAAAAAATTAAGCACCATAAAAAGAGAAATGCCTGCTATAAGCATTGGGGTAAAAAGGATTTTCACCCCGCCTTTAAAAAAAGGAGTTGCGGCTATAAATAATGCAATAAATAGGGCCGTAACAGTTGTCCATCTTGGATCGAAACCAAAAATTTGGGAAGGCAAAAAAGGCATCCACATCATTGGCAGATAAGCGTTAATTGAACCCGGTTTTATCTCATCTGTAGGTGCATACACATAAATTCCATGTAAAAATCTTTTACACGACAATTGAATAACGGGTATCATATCTGCCCATCGCACATTTATATCTATTTCTTTATAAATACCCGATAGCATTCGTACATGATAAAGGAACAGGCCTATCAGGAATCCGTAAAAAATAAAAGGGAGGAATCTGCTTAACTGATTTTCGGGGGCATTGGATGTATCAACTTTATTGGTGTTTAGTAATGGCAATATGCAAATAGCCAAGCCGGCCAGAAGATAAAGCAATGAACTGGAATAGTAATAAAGCGCCCCTTGTTGCTGAATGTAGGTGTAAGCCATAGATTCGCAGAAAACACTTATACCTAGTGCCGTTGCAATTACCCAATGTCTGCTAAAATTCATAACCGGATTAATAGGAGTTTTCTTTCAAAACCACTTCACAACACTTCCAAAGCTTATCACCGGTCAATTGCCAGCTAAAATTTTTAATCTGGACTTTACCTTTTGCAATTAAATCATCTCGCAGCAAATTATCCAAGGCCAGTTTTGTCATCGCACCGGCGATTTCTTCTATCGATAACGGATTGACCAATAGTGCGGCATCCCCGGCAGCCTCTGGCATTGAGGTAGTATTTGATGTAATAACCGGCACTTCACAACTCATGGCTTCAATAATGGGTATGCCGAATCCTTCAAAGAGCGAAACGTAAACCATAGCATAAGCGGACGCAACTATATTAGCGAGGTCGGCCGGATGCCTATGGCCCAAAAACTTTACGTCCTCATTAAATCTCATTTGGTTGTGCGTAGCATCAACCTCTTCAAAATCCCAGGCTTTGCGGCCAACAATTAAAAGTTTAAAATCTGACTTTGTTTCCGTTTTAAATTGCTCGAAAGCTAATAACAGGTTCTTTACATTTTTGCGGGGGTGTATGGAGCCAACATAAACAAAGTAGTTACTGCCATTGGTATAGGTTGCCTTTATTTGTTGTTTTATTGCATCGCTAACCGGTTTGTAAACCTCCTTGGCCCCATTATAAACCACATCAATTTTAGCGGGTGCAATGTGATATATGGTTATGATATCGCTTTTCGAAAACTCCGAAACCGTGGCAATACGGCTGGCTTTTTTTGCGTATCGGGGCATAAAATAACGGTAATAGCGCGTAGCCAATCCATACACGTGGTCTGAAAAATGCTCGTAGGCCAAATCATGTATTACCATTACCTGTGGCACATCAGTACCAAGACAGCAATACCCATCGGTTGAAAGAAAAAGGTCTGGTTTATTCTTTTTGAGCCAGTTTTTTACTGATATTTCAAACCACCAATACCATAAAAAAGGATGCCGGGCCTGGGGAAATAAAACAACCGGCTTTACGTTTTCCCCGAAAATAAACTCCGGGTCGAACGGGCGGTCAAATAAAAAATGAAATTCAATATCGGGATGAGTTTGGGTAATGTGCTTCAGCGATTCGTAAGTAAACAGGCCTATACCCTCAAGTTTGTTTTTAATGAGAAACCGGGTGTTGACCGCTATACTTTTCCTATAGTTCAAAACAGCAAATGTTAATTCGCAATAATACCTAATTTTGGCCACCAACTATTCATGCGTCGAAAATTTGCTACCAACCTTATATTTCTGCTAACGGTTAACTTGCTGATAAAGCCATATTGGATTTTTGGTATCGACCGCGTTATTCAAAACAAGCTTCCTTTAGCCGATTACGGAACCTACTTTGCCGTTTTCAATTATTCGTTTTTGCTAAGCATTATCCTCGATTTTGGCATTAATAACTTTAATAACCGGGCCATTTCGCGCGATAAAAACCGTTTGGGTGAATACCTCTTAAACCTAATGCTGGTTAAAGGGGGGCTGTCTGTCATTTACTTTGCGCTTACGTTCTTATCAGCACTTTTAACGGGCTTTGATCAGTTGCAAATGAAGATGTTGTTCTTTCTGGCACTCAATCAAATTCTACTTTCGGCAATACTATATTTCAGGTCGAACATTGCTGCACTTCAGCTTTTCAAAACCGACTCGCTTATTTCAACCCTCGACCGTCTTTTGGCTATTGTGTTTTGCTTGCTGCTGCTGTACTTACCTGCGTATAAAGATTCATTCAACATCATGTGGTTTATTTATGCCCAAACGCTGGCGTTATTAATCACGGCTATTGTCTCGTTTTTGGTAATACTTGGCAAATCGAAAATTGAGTTGAGGATATGGGAGGGCAAATTCACCAAAATGATTTTGCTCAAATCGGCACCATTTGCCATGCTGGCTTTGCTGATGGGTATATATTATCGAATTGATGCGGTAATGATTGAGTTTATGTTGCCGAACGGTAAAGAGGAAACGGGGATATACGCAGCATCATTCAGGTTACTGGATGCCGTTAACCAGTTTGGTTATTTATTTGCAACGCTATTGTTACCCATGTTTGCAGGTATGATTAGGCGTAATGAAAGTATGCGGCATTTGGTAAAGTTCAGCTCGGAACTGTTATTTGTTATAGCCTTTATAACTGCCGCCGATTGCTATTTCTTCAGAAATGAAATGATGACAATGTTGTATCAAAATGCCACGCCTTACTGGTCGCAAATATTTGGATGGCTGATGTGCACCTTTATACCGATGAGTAGCATTTATGTGTTTGGCACTCTGCTGACTGCTAAGGGGAATTTGAAAATACTTAATTATATAGCCTTAGGGGGTATGGTGCTAAACATTACTCTTAACCTGTATTTGGTACCACATTATGGCGCTTTAGGAGCAACAATAGCCACCCTAATTACCCAGCTTTTAGCGGCCTGGGCACATATAGTTGCAGCTAACAGGTCGTTTGGATATTCATACGAAGCCAGGGACTTTGTAAAAATTGCGTCTTTCGGTTTGTTGTGTTGTGCTGTTTTGGCGGCGGTTAAAATGACCCCTATTGACTGGAGGATAAATCTTGTAATTGCTTCGGCGGGATGCTGCCTGGTATCTGTTATTACGGGGCTGGTGCCGGTAACGGATGTTTTGAGGCTTATTCGCCCGAAAGGCACTTCGTAAATTATTTTACTTTTGCGCCCTTACTGATTAGCAGGGGTTAAACACTAAAATTGAAACATGGATAAAGAATTTAATCTTATTACGGCGCTGAGAATAGTTTTAAAATGGAAAAAACCAATCCTGGTCCTGATTATTGTTTCGGGTATTGCAGCGGCTTTGTTTTCGGTTTTTGTTATGGATGAATACTTCTTGTCTTCATCAACATTTTACCCAAGCAATCAATACGTTAGCGACCGTTCAATGATATTTAATAGCCAAAACACAGGCGGTCAAATTGAATATTTCGGCGGTAAAGGCGATGTGAACCGGATTTTGACGATTGCCAACTCTGAACCAATTATTGATTATATAATTGACTCTTTTAAGCTGGTTGAACATTATAAAATTGACCGTACCGTTGCTTATTGGAAAACCAAGGTGCGCAAGAAGTTTGACAAGAATTATGAAGCTATTAAAACCGAGCACGATGCGGTAGATATTTCCATATTTGATACAGACCCCAAACTAGCTGCTGCAATTGTAAATGCGGTGGTTGAAAAAGTGGATGAAGAGAACAAATCACACATTAACGAGACTAAAAAGAACCTTTTCAATCTAATATCAAATCAGATATTGGAGCAGCAAAAAAACGTAAATGGATACGTTGACACATTGTCGATGTTGGCTACGCTATACAAGGTCAAAGTTTCATCGGGCGCACCGGGAACCGTTATTGTGGAAGGAACCGATGTAAGGGCAGTGCAACAGTATAAAGCGCTGCTTGCCAAACAGGAAAATGCCGAGAAAGAGTTAAACAATCGTATCAATATTAAGGAACAAATGGAGGTAGCTATGAAAAGCAATACTTCTTCATTGTTTATTGTTGAAAAGGCAACTCCGGCAGACCGTAGGGAAAAGCCGGTAAGGTCGCTGGTCGTTCTCATTACAATGTTATTTACTGCATTTGTTTCTTTAATCGGTGTGTTACTGATTGAGCAAATTCGCGATTTAAAAGCGCAACTGTAGTTTGAACCGCACTATTGACAAACTCGAACTAAGCATATTTGCTTTATTGGGGGCCATAACCATTATTTCGGTTTTAGCTGCCTTCCAAACGGGTTTGCATTACATAGCCCTTCTTCCTTTGGGTATAATGTTGATTTATACCGGCATTATTAATTTCAAGGTGCTCTATTATCTATTGCTTTTTGCTATTCCGCTTTCGATGGAGTACAGCTTTTCAGGCTCGTTGGCTACTGACTTGCCTGATGAACCGATGATGATTGGTTTAATGGCGTGCACCATTATTTATCTTCTAACTAATTATAAGTCTTTGCCCACTGGCTACTTTGCCAATTTTTTAATGATAGCCTTGTTTTTCCATTGGTTTTGGATATTTATAGCAGCAACAAACTCTGTCAACTTCGTTGTTTCGTTCAAGCAGTTTTTGGCTAAAACCTGGTACATCACCACCTTTGGGGTATTAACGGCTATTATTATACGAACCAAAGACGACCTTAAAACGGCTTTTTGGTGTATTTATATTCCGCTATCGTTATTAATGGTGCAGGTTATCATCAGGCACGCGCTACAGGGATTTTCGTTTGAAGATATCAATAAACCGATGTACCCGTTTTTCCGTAACCACGTTAATTATGCCGCTATTATCTCGGTGTTTTTTCCGTTTTTGTTATTGGCTAGAACGTGGTATAAAAGGGGAACCTTTAAGCGTAACTGGCTCAACTTTTCAATCCTGTTTTATATAGTTGCAATTTATCTTTCGTACACCCGCACATGCTACCTGGCTTTATTGCTTATTTACCCTTTTTACCTGGTAATAAAGCATAGATGGATAAAACAGGCGCTTGCGGCACTAGCCATTGGCGTTACTCTTTTCCTGGTGCATTTATTTCATCAAAATTACTTTCTTAAATACGCACCGGTTTACGCCGAAACCATATACCACGATGATTTAGGAAGTCATTTATCTTCAACATTTGAAGGAACCGATGTATCAAGTATGGAAAGGGTTTACCGCTGGGTGGCGGCAACCCGCATGTTTAAAGACCATCCCTGGATGGGTTTTGGCCCCGGTAATTTTTATCCCAATTATCAGCATTATACGCTGTCGGATTTTGAAACTTATGTAAGCGATAATCCTGAGCGCTCAACTGCACATGATTATCCTTTGCTGTTGCTGGTGGAGCAAGGCACAATTGGGTTGGCGGTGTTTTTGTTTTTAACGGCTTCGATATTTATTTATGGTGAAAGCCTTTACCACCGCATGCCAACACCTGAGGACAAACGAATAGTAATTACGCTGTTGTTGGCTATTGTTATGGTATACGTAAATCTTCTCTTGAGCGATTTACTGGAGTCAGATAAAGTGGGGCCGTTCTACTTTATGTGCATTGCGCTGCTGGTAGTTTGGGATATGCGTAACCGCAAACCAAAATCACTTAATGCGTAGGGTAAGCAAGGTGATGTCATCGTCAAAATCAGTATCCTGTTTATAGGCAATTACGCGGTCTAGTAATTTTGAATTAAACTCTGGCAATGCAAGTTCGTTATGGCCTTGTATATAATCAACAAGCCCTTCCACCTCAAATAACTTGCCTTCATTATTAGCTGCCTCAGATAACCCATCGGTATAGAGAACTATCATAGCATCGGGCTCAATTTTTACCTCGCCGAAATTTACGTATGGTAGTGTTTCAAACATACCTAATATGGTGCAACCTAAATCCAACAACTCAATTTGCCCCTTGCTAAATAAAATACATGGATTATGCCCGGCATTTACATAAGTAAGAATGCGGGTTTGATAGTTATAGGTAGCAATGAAAAGCGTAATAAATTTTTCGCCTTTAGTAATTTCAAGAACCTTGGTATTTAAGATATCAATAAACTGGGGCAGCGGATATTTACGGGTAATAAGCGTACGCAGGTTTGCCTGAAAATTGGCCATTAACAACGCAGCTGGTATTCCTTTGCCCGAAATATCGCTGATGCAAAAGGCAACCTCGTGCTCTGAAATATTTACGAAGTCGTAATAATCGCCGCCAATATTTTTGTGAGGTTTATAATAGGCAGCAGCCTCAATTTTTTCGTTATTGGGCAGTGTTGAAGGCACCAGCATGTTCTGCATATCGGCTGCAAGCTTCAACTCTTTCTGCATTACCAGTTGGTCTAACTGGCTTTTAAAGAGTTTCTTATTCTCATTAGCCACTACAATAATGTTGGTAATGGTTTGTATAAACTTTAGCTTTTCTTCCTTAGTGTCGCTTTGGTCAGCACCAAAAGGCCCTATCAGTACGTAACCAATGGGTTCTTTTTTATGAGTAACAGGTATTAAATACTCAAAACCGGCTAAGGCTTCATCCTTTAAAGCCACAACAGGCATAATAGAATGAAACTGCGAGAAGCGTTTATGTACCGGGTAGTTCAAAATACTTTCGATATTCTCGCCGGGAGTAATGCATATCCAGCTATCATCGGCTTCGTTAATAAAAAGGGCGATTTTGGTTACCCCCAATTGGGCGTGCAAAATGTTTTCGTAAATACGGGCAAGGGCCGTAATGGGCATGTTGTTATTAACTGCACGGGTAATTTCGAGCAACGAGTCTATTTGTTGCTGTTTAACGGCAAGCAGACGCTCGGTTTGCCCAAGGCGCTTTTTGAAAAAATCAAATTCAGAGAATTCCTGGGTTGACACAAATTCAATTTAACTACATAATGGCTATTAACCAAACTAATACCTGAAACGTAAACAAGGTGCACAATGTTACGGATTCCTTAACCTACATATTTATTCTAGCTGTCCTTTAACATCTAACGCATCCCGTAATCCATTGCCTACCAGGTTAAAAGCTAATACCAAAAGCATAATAGCCACCCCCGGAAACAACGCAAGATAAGCTTTGTTCGAATCAATAAAATCTTTATACTCATTCAGCATACCGCCCCAACTGGGTGCGGGTGGCTGTATGCCCAACCCGATATAACTCAGGCCCGACTCAACTAATATTGCCCCTGCAAAGTTGGCGCATGCAACAACTATTATGGGCCCCCAGATATTGGGAACAATATGCCTGAATATGATTCTAAGATTTCCGAACCCAAGGCTTTTGGCGGCGGTAACAAATTCCATTTCGCGCAACACTATAAACTGCCCCCGCACAATACGGGCCGTGTCCACCCACATGGTTAAACCCACGGCAATAAAAATCATTACAAGCTTGTTTTCTATTAAACTACCAGCGCTGATATATAGGCCCATGGCAAGCAACAAGGTAGGGATGCTCCAAAAAACATTGATCACAAAAAGGATAGCGCTATCTACCCAGCCGCTAAAATAACCGGCCAGTGAGCCTAAAAAGATGCCTATAATTAGAGAGATACCCACGGATATTAATCCGACTGATAGCGATACCCTAATGCCAATTATTAAGCGGGAAAGAATATCGCGGCCAAATTTATCGGTGCCTAACCAATAAGTCCTTTTTTCAATAAGATGCCTTACAATATAGGCCTGGTTCTCGGCTGGCAAAAGCTCCAAGGCCTCCCTGCCTAACAAATCGGTAAAAGCTATTCCTCTACCCTCCGGTTTAAACGACTTGCCCTTATATTCAAAATACAGCAACGAATCCTTAAGGAATTTATAACCGGTGATAGGGATGGGGTCATACTGAGATATAAAGCCACCATAAAGGCTTGCAAGTATGCCCCGTTGCTCTACATTGTTTTTGCTGACTTTTAAAATTTGAATACTAAAACCGGGTGGATGTGTTTCGAGTTGGATAATCTGCTCATTAGCAGAAGGTGAATTATCGGGAGAAACAGCATAGGCGAAAAATGCCAGTAATACCGATGCAACAATAATAACTAACCCGAACATGGCACTGCGGTTGCGCTTTAGCCGTTTCCATGCTTTTGTATTAAGCGATTGGCTTTTGATTTCCTTTTTGGGTAAAGTTACTTTATCAACCTGTCCTTCCATCTATATCTGCCGCTTAGGCTCAAAGCACCGATAACAACCACGTAAAACACATGGAAAATTTCGATGACAGGTAAAAGTAGCAACAAAATCATTTTGCGGAAGAAGTAGGTAACAGGGATGTCGAAAATGAAATCGGCCAATAATTTAGTGCCGCCCAATACTGCCACGGGAAGCCAACTTAATTCCTCGGGCTGAAAAGCCATGAGTGCTGCGACCACAATAAACAGGTTAAAGAAATAAGCAAATAGCAAAACGAGTGTAGATTTCCAATTACTAAACTGCCTTGATTTTGACACCCAGCGCACACGTTGGGCTGTAAGTCCCTTAAAGGTAATTTCCGGCTTGGTAAAAACGCAGGCCTCAAAGTTTTTTACAAAGCCAATGGCATTGGGATAATGCTCGTTTATTTTATACATCAAAAAAATGTCGTCGCCGGTTGGTACATCGTGGTTGCCTTTAAATCCATCAACCTCAGCAAAAATTTTCTTCGAATACATCAGGTTGGCCCCGTTGCACATGGTTGGGAAACCATTGCGTATAGTAGCCCCTGTTATGCCTGCCATATTCATTACATCTAACTGCTGAAACCAGGTTAAAGGGTTTTTGGCCGGCTTAATCTTTATAGGCCCTGTAATAAGTTTGAAGTTATTGGCCTGGTAATACTCTGTCATGCTACGAAGCCAGTTTTCGCTCATAAACGAGTCGCCATCGGTAGTTAAAATAAGTGAGCCTTGTGCATTTTTAACGCCCAGGGCAATGGCTTTTTTCTTGTTGGGGGAGTACTCGCCGGGCTTGCCCAGGTATTGTTGTAAATCGAGCACTAATAAATTGCGTTGGTTTATTTCGCGCGCTATGCTAAGGGTATTGTCGGTAGAGTAATCGTCGATTACAATTACTTCAAACAAATGCTGGGGATATTGCTGCTTAAGAACAGCTTCGAGACATGTTTTGATGTACGCCTCTTCATTGCGCACGGATATTAATACAGAAACAAAAGGCAATTTATTGTCGGCTAAAGTAATTGCACTCTCAACCTTCTTAAGCCTTAGCCAACCCACAAAAAAATACATCACCATCACAAAATATAGTGCGGATAACGTAATAGCAATAATTAGCAAAGGGCTCATCATAAGCATGGGCGAATTTGCAGATTAGCTGACCAGCATGCGAGAGGAAATACTAACAGGGGGGTGGGGAAAGAAGCCGGAAGGGCCGACTTAAGATTATTCCAACACTAATTTCCTGATTGTAATCCAGCCTGTGGCATTCAGCCGGACAAAATAAACGCCTTTAGCCAAAGCCGACGTTTCAATTTTGGTAAGGCTGCTTATAACCGGCTGTAAAAATATTTCCCTACCCATGGCATCGCTTATTTGTATTGAACCACCCATGGTCGATTTATCTGTTTCTATCATTACATACTCTCTGGCCGGATTGGGATAAATTCGCATCACGCTATTGGTTGTTACCCCATAAATTCCGTTTATTACGGTTGTATCGATAGAATCTACTGCATAAACCACGGTTACTGTTGCAGTATCAATACAGCCGTTTACCCCCACAGCCGTTATGGTATATATGCCGGTATCAACACTCGTGCTATCAGTAAAGTGGCCGTAATAATTTACAATGGCACCTGTAGTATTAAATATGTTTGTCAGGTCAGCCGTTTGGCTGATTGATATAGTATCAATAACATCAGGGCCGATATTGATTCCGCCTTCAAAGGCGCCCACATCCCGCCATCCTTGCTGGGGCCGACCTTCCTCGTCGGCCGTGGTAAAAAACCGGCAGCTGCCTTTATCAATGGCTATGCTATGGCACTTTAAGCCAAATGTTAGCATACAGCCGTCGTAATAGCCCAAAGTATCCAGTAGTGGATCAATACCGGAAATGTCGGCAGGTATTAGGATAAAATTAGTGTCGACCCCGTTTGAGGGTAATATGTTGCATCCTTGGGAAACTACCGGTCCGGAAAAGTTCATGGTTTGGTACCGGGCGGTACTGTTATTATTCCAAAAGATATTATTTGCTATTTTGAATTGAGGACTGGCCCCAAAACCGGCTATAACACCACCTTCTCCCGGGTTAGTATTTACAGAATCTACCCAGTTATTGACAAAAGTGCAGTTAAATATTTCGGCGCCAAAACCGGTGAAAATGGCGCTGCCAATTCCATCCGTTGAATTGCTATCGAAGGTGCAATTGTAAAAATACCCGTAATTGGCGCCAACCGCACCACCATAAGTGTTCAAAAAGAAGTTGTGATTTGAACGGGCCATATTATTTTTAAAGGTGCAGTTATAAGCCCATAAAGTATCGCAGCCAACTGCACCCGGAAAGCCATTATCACCCAAGGCAACGTCTATTGAAGAATCGGAATCAAACAAGCAGTTATAGAGCGTAATATTTCCTTGACCCCCTACTGCTTGTTCGGACATATGAATGATATTTAAATTGGCTAAAACCAGGCTATTGGTGCCAGCGGCGATAGAAGCGTTGTAGTTGCCTGGGGCGGCTGAAATAGTTATGTTTTGGCAGAGCGGAGCCCAAAAAACAACATTGCCGGTTAATAAAGTGACTTCACCAGGTATGAGTATGGTATCGCTTGGGCTTAAATTAAAAATAATGCTGTCATCGGCATAGTTGCTGCTTGCACTATCTAGTGCTGCGCGAAATGACCCAAGACCGCTGGCACTTGCGTTAACTACGTAATAATTATTAGCCATTGCAGCGGTTATAAGGCAGGAAAACATGATGAGAAGGGAAAATCTTTTCATACCTTATACTTAAAGCTATTTAAAGATACCACATTATTTATGATTATTATTTTAAAAGAATATAAGTCGCAAAAAATCGGGTTAATCTCCCGGTAGAGTCCCAACGAATCAACAAAATATGAACATAGTGTTATCCCAGCGTCAAAATTGCCTCCATTTTCTATCTTCGCACCGATTTTTTACTGGACATCTTTTAACTGCACTGCATGCCACGTGACACCTCCATCAATTCGGTCCTTATTATCGGTAGCGGACCCATTATTATCGGACAAGCCTGCGAATTTGATTACTCGGGCTCGCAAGCCGCCCGTAGTTTGCGGGAAGAGGGAATTGAGGTAACCCTGCTAAACAGCAATCCGGCAACCATTATGACCGACCCTGTAGTTGCCGATAACGTTTACCTGATGCCTATAACGATTGACTCGATCGTAAAAATACTTGAAGAGAGAAAGATAGATGCCGTTTTGCCCACCATGGGCGGACAAACGGCCCTTAACCTGTGTATGGAGGCTTACGAGCTAGGCCTTTGGGAAAAATACGGTGTAAAGGTTTTAGGAGCAGACTTTAAGGCGATAGAAACCACAGAGAACCGCGAAGCATTCCGCAAGTTTATGGTGGAGTTGGGTATACAGGTTGCGCCATCGTTTGTGGCCAATTCTTTTTTGGAAGGTAAAGAAGCTGCGCAGAAAATTGGTTACCCGTTGGTAATTCGCCCTTCTTATACATTGGGCGGTACGGGTGGCTCTTTTGTGCATACCAAAGAGGAATTTGATGAGAAACTACAGCGCGGTCTTGCAGCTTCACCGACCCATGAGGTATTGATTGAAAAAGCGGTATTAGGATGGAAAGAATATGAGTTGGAAGTTATGCGCGACATGAATGACAACTTTGTTGTGATATGTACCGTTGAGAACTTTGACCCGATGGGTATTCATACCGGAGACTCAATCACCGTAGCGCCGGCTATGACTTTGAGCGATACTTCTTACCAAAAGATGCGCGAGTATGCCAAAGACATGATTCAAAAAATCGGAACCTTTGCCGGTGGTTGCAATGTGCAATTTGCCATTGACCCCGTAACAGAAGATATTATTTCGGTTGAAATGAACCCGCGCGTTTCGCGTTCGTCGGCGCTTGCTTCAAAGGCTACCGGTTATCCTATTGCTAAAATAGCGGCTAAACTGGCCATTGGTTATACGCTTGATGAGTTGAAGAACCAAATTACCAAAACCACTTCCGCCTTCTTTGAACCTGCTCTCGATTACGTAATAGTAAAAATACCTCGCTGGAATTTTGATAAATTCCAGGGATGCGATGACACTCTTGGCTTGCAAATGAAAGCCGTAGGCGAAGTAATGGCCATCGGAAGAAGTTTCCAGGAGGCACTGCAAAAGGCTTGTCAGTCGTTAGAGAATAACCGTATTGGTTTGGGTGCCGATGGTAAAACGTGGGTTAGTACCGATGATATGTTGCAGGGCATTAAAACGCCATCATGGGACAGGATTTTCAGGATTTACGATGCACTTAAATTAGGGGTACCTCTAAAAACCATTCAGGACATTACCCGAATTGACCCCTGGTATTTAAACCAGATTATGGAGTTGGTGGAAACCGAAAGAAAGACCCGCAAGCTGCATTTAAAAGATATCGGTTTTGAATCGATGCTGGATTTGAAAGAGAAAGGCTACAGCGATTTACAAATTGCCTGGATGACGCAAACCTCAGAAGACGATGTTTACTACTACCGTACCAAAGAATTAAATATCCGTCGCGTATATAAACTGGTTGATACTTGTGCCGCTGAGTTTGAAGCTAAAACGCCATACTACTATTCAACGTTTGAAGAGGCGGGTAAAGGCACCGATATCCCCGCTAGCGAAAGCCCGATAACCGAAAAGAAAAAGGTAATTGTATTAGGCAGTGGGCCTAACCGCATTGGGCAGGGCATTGAATTTGATTATTGCTGTGTGCACGGCGTTCTTGCAATCCGCGAAGCCGGCTTTGAAGCCATTATGATGAACTGTAATCCAGAAACAGTTTCGACCGATCCGGATATTGCGGATAAACTATACTTCGAACCGGTATTTTGGGAGCATCTGCGCGAGTTGATTGAATACGAAAAACCGATGGGGGTGGTTGTGCAGTTAGGCGGCCAAACAGCATTAAAGCTTTCAAAAAATCTGCATGATGCTGGCATTCCAATCATAGGGTCATCTTACGATGCTATGGATATTGCTGAAGACCGCGAGCGTTTTTCAGATATGCTTAAAAGTTTAGGTGTTCCTTACCCTGAATATGGAGCCGCAAAAAATGCCGAAGAGGCGATTGAAGTGGCACGTAAAGTAGGTTACCCTGTTCTAGTTCGCCCTAGTTATGTATTAGGCGGACAAAAAATGCGCATTGTTATTAATGACGAAGACCTTACACAGGCAGTATTGAATATCGTAAAGGTTTTCCCTGATAATAATATCCTTGTCGACCACTTTCTTGACCG
>CAIOTH010000151.1 GCA_903861145.1 uncultured Bacteroidota bacterium
GTAAAAATACATGTAGGGTTGAAACAAACTATCCAACTGCGGTCCGGTAGGCACCGGTGCTACGGCACAAAGTACTTTGCCATTGGGCAGTACGGCAGCAGCGGCATCGGGGGTGCCCATGTGGTTGGGTATAACCGGCCCGGCTGTCCAACTGCCCAAGGTAGTATCGCCGGTGGGTGTGTAAATGGCCGTGTTACCATTGCTACCCAAAAACAAGGCACGCCCATCGGGTAGTACTATACCGGCACCGGTTTCGCCACCAAAGTTATCGTACAGGTTAACCGGTAGGTCGGCATCAGCAATCCACCGGTTAAGTGCCGGTATAAATCGCTGGCTTTGGGTGGTGCCGGTTACCTCGTAAAGTATGCTGTTATCAGGTAGCTTAACCCAGGTTGCTTCATCGTCGGTGTAAAAGCACTGCGGGCCTTCACTAAAGCTGTTACTGGCAGCGTCGTAGATATAATTGTTCAACCAAAGTCCCTGAAACTCGCTGTAAGCACTGTTTTGCAAAATACGGCCGTCGGGTAGCATTTGCGAGTTTGCATCTTCTATTCGATAACCTGTGGGCAAGCCCGGTATGGGGCTCCAGGTATCGGCAACGGGGTCGTAAAGTTCGGCCATGCTGCCACCGGTGCCAAACTCGCCACCGGCTACATATACTTTGCCGTTGGGCAACACCCAACTGCTAAAATATATACGGCTGTTTTGCATACTAGCCATAGGTGCCCAATGGCCATTAAGGTAACTACCGGTGCTATCGGGTATTAACTTGTTCCATGCGGGGCCGCAGCTATCGTCCCACACGGCAAGGGGGTCGTCGGTAATGGTGGTAATAATGTTGCCGTTGGTAAGCAGCAGCATAACGCCGTTATTAAGGCCGGGCGCAGTATCGCGCAGTGCCGCCCAGGTGCCCTGTGCAGCACCGGTTAAACTTAAAGCGGACATAATAACAAGCAGGTATATTTTGCGCATGCTGTGCTTTGTGGTAAATGTAATTAGAAATTTTTTGAGGGTGGGGTTGCCTTCGGCCCGCGCTATCCGTTACAACCGCAAAGCCGGTTTTCACTGCAAATGCCTAAACATTGCATTAAAAATGTTTAAGTATTCACGAATTCCATTTTATTAACCAATAGAACCATGAGTAATCGCTAACCCGGGTCGGCCCAAACGCAATAATTGCCCCTTTGCCGATAATAAATTAGTGTAAATTCGCTATAACGATTTAATCAACCCAAAATCTCCTGTTATGAAAACCTGCTTTTTACGCGCTTTTGCTTTGATAGTTATTTGTGTAGCTGCTCTAACGGCTTCGGCTACTTCGGGTGTTTATTTAACCTACGATGATTTTAAAAACGGCAAAATTCAAAAGGCCGACGACGGTACCTTTCAATATCACTACAACAACCGCAACATTACCTTTACCCAAGGTAGTGCCAAGCAAAAGTTTGCGGCCAAAAGTATTTGGGGCTTTTTATTAAACGACGAACTTTTTAGGATGATACCAAGCCCGCAAAATATTCCGCTGCCATGCAAACTTACCAGCGCAGGTAAATACTGTATTTGGTATTATAGCGAAAGTTATATGGCCAGCGGCGCCGGGGGCAGTAGCGAGCACACCATTGATGTTACCTACCTTTGTTATGGCATTAACGGGCAACCGTTTTTAATGTGGCACGATAAGCAACTTGAAAAGGCCGTTGCAGCCGTTAAAGAATTAAAGCCCGTGTTCGACTGCGCTAAAGGCCAAAAAAGCAGTATGATGAACACCTACCTAAGCATTATTACCGAGTGCATTAAAACGCTGCCCGGTTATGTTGCCGATACTAAAAGCGTAGTTCCCGCAATTAAAAATTAGGGCCATTTAATAATGGGCTTAGTACATGGCTAAAGTGTATTTTACATTAACAACTTTGTATGGAGGGGGTTAAGTTTATTTCGCTATTGCTATTTAGGCCAGTTATTATATATTCACAGTCCGGATATGATAACCACCACCACGGAAATCCTAACCATCCAGAAATTCGTATTTCTGTTAGATGAGTTTCATTATAACGAATACCTCGGCCATTTGGTTGAGCGTAATCTTAAGCTATCGGTTAAACTGGTAAAGCAAATACGCCAAACGTTGCCCGCTTTTGAGACACCCGATGAGCTTTGCAAAAAGCTATATGGCAAAAGCGGCGAAAGCAGGCTGGCGTTTAACCAGCTGGTTTCGTATACGTTTAAACAATCGGGGCACCTGGCCATTAATTACCCTTATTACTTAACACCTAACTACACGCGCCTTACCGACCTGGTAAACAAAGGCGAAATTGAACAAACCGAGCTTTTAACCGATGCGCTGCTGGATATTGCAGGCCGTATTGAAGACCGCCCTACGCAATTAGTGGTGCTTAAGTTTTTAACCCAGCGCGCCTTTTTAATGAAACGCAACGTTGACGGCACCAAGTACATGGCCGAAATAAACCAGGTGCGTGTAACCGAAATGTGCTGCGATGAAATACTTACTGCGTTGCGCCTGCATATCAATGCCAGCTCAAGTACTTTGCCGGGGGCTACAAAATTGCAAACGTACGAAAACATGTTTCTATCATACAGCGCGCACGAATCGAAAGTGGTAAGGTTGCTGGCGCAGTATGCACACATATACCTGTTGTTTTACACCGATAAAAGCCGCTTTTACCAACCCGCCACCCGCGAGTTGATGGATAGCCTTGAAAAGGATATTGAAAAGTATAAATACAAAGTGCTGCCCTTTGGCTTCGACCTAAAAAGCAGCTTTACATTTTACAAGCTCAACTCGCCGTTTGCCAATCTTAACAGCCCCGAGGGCCGCCAGCATTTTGAAGAGTTGCAGGAGCATTACAAATCGGTGAAATTTTGGAATAGCTACCTCAACCTGCCCGAGGTGCTAACCATAGCCACCCGTGCATCGTTTTATCTTACCCAATACTCGCCGTTTGTATACCGTCAAAACTATCCCCAGCAGGTTAAGCCTGTAGATTTGGAAGGTATAGAAGCCCTTGCCCGGCGTTGTAACGAAATGCTTGAAGGGCAATGGCAAAAAAGCGATTACAAAAGCGATTACGTTAACCTTACCCTGCTAAGGGCCGGCTTGCTAATATTGTGCGGGGGCAAAAACATACAACAGGCAGCCGATGAGTTAGAGCATATGCTGGTACTATATCAGCAACATAATTTCGGCGGCGCTACCGATACTATTTTCCTGTTTTTAATGATGGCCTATTTTAGCCTTAAGGATTACGAAAAATGCATACAAACGTTTGCCCGGTATACAAAATCGGTAAGCCCCAAAACTTTCTCAAAGGGTAACGATATTGATATACACATATATTTTTATGCAGCGAAGTGGTTACAGCGCCATAGCAAACAGTACCTGTGCAAACTATACGCTACCTATCAGCGCACTCTCGCCGCCGATGCTATACCCGGCCACAGCCAAAAAATATTAGATTGTTTAAATTACCTCAACATCCCGTTTCAGCAAATGCACGAAAACGAAGTTGCGGTTCAATAATATACCGGCATTTTTCCTGCAAATCCTGTATCTTCAAAAAAAATTACCATGGCCGAAAACGAATCTTCGCGTAAAAAATTCCTGCAAATGCTGGGCTTATCAACCGGTGCTGCAGTACTGGGCACTACTGTAATATCAGAAGTTACCGGCAACGACCACGTAGCCCTGGTAAAAAGCGAGCATAAAGAGTTTATGGCGCGCTACGCACAATGGATGGACGAGTATTTAAAAGTAATCGAAATACAAAAAACAAATCCCGGCGACCCCGAAAACCATAAAACACTTATGGCCCTTGCCGCCAAAGCCGAAACCTTTAAACCCGAACTTGCCGAGTACATGCACGACGAAAACTTTGCACTGGTATTCAGGGCATCTATCGAAAAGATGACTAAGCAAATACCCACTTAGGTAAAGCGTCCTTCTGTATAAAATATTTAACCCACACGTACAGTAGCAATATTCACTACTCAGTAAGCAGCGATTTCATTTGTTTGGCTATAAAGTTAATGGCAAACCCGGGTGCTACGCGATACATGAAATCTAAAAATTTAGAATCGTTGCCCACGTAAATACGAAACTTGTTTTTCTCCATGCCATCAACAATTATTTCGGCGGCCTTAACAGGCGGCATAGGCGTAAGCACCGGTTTTTTGCTGGTATCTTCGGGTTTAGGCATATTACTTGTTACTCCCGAATTAGCCATGATATTGGTGCCAATAGCACCGGGAAAAACAACCGACACTTTTACATTCGTTTCCATCAACTCGGCATGTAAAGCTTCCGTTAAAAGTTTTACCGCCGCTTTGGTAGCGCCGTAAATACTTTGGCCCGGTACCGGCAAAAAACCACCCATGCTCGATATGTTTACAATATGCGCCTCGGCCCGTTGCAGCAAATGCGGAAGAAAAGCCTTGGTCATATAAAGCGTGCCGTAAAAGTTTATGTTCACCACTCTTTCAATCACGGCATAATCAAGCTTACTTACCTTAACAAACGGCTGAATAATGCCAGCGTTGTTTATAAGCCCGTCAACCCCACCGGTTGTGGTAATGGTTTGTTGGGCAAAGGCTTCAACAGCGGCTTTGTCGGTAATGTTTAAGACGGCGGTCGTCAAATTACCGGCTTTATCTCCGGCTAGTTTAGCAGTTTGCTGCAAGGCGGTTTCGTTTACATCAACTGCAATTACCCTGGCACCTTTTGCAAGCAGGTTAAGCACAATTTCGCGGCCCATACCATTGCCTCCGCCGGTTATAACTATGGTTTTGTTACTCGCTTTCATATGGCTTGGTTATCTTATTAAAACGCGTATGTTCTATACTACGTTAAAGATAATAACAGGGCTTTTTCGAAACAATGTTTAAAATCAGGACTAAACATGCTCTAAGCTCATTTATTCTTGCTTAAATTCGTTGCAGGCTTTACAGTATTAAATTAATTGCGCAACATCTTTGAAAACGTCGTTTTTATTTGTGGTTCTTATGCTGCTTTTAGCTTGCCAGAGGAAGCAGGCTAAAAACGTACAGCACATGGATGGAACGGTATCGGCCCATTCAACAAATAACTCATTTTATTTAATAGATAGCCTGAATAAGTATTCGGGAGCCGATAGTTTATTTATAACCGGCGGGCACTTGTATTATGTAGGCAGAGCCAACAAAAAGGATTTTGCCGTTGCCCTGCAAAACGACAGTACAATTGTTTTTTACCAACGCGTTAATGCTACCTGGGATGCAACAGATACTTTGCGCAGCGCTGAGGGGGGATTTGGATTTCATGGAGTGAGTGTAAAAGATTTAAACGGAGATAATAGGGGGGATGTTATTATTGCCCACGACCTGATCGGGTCGGCAGGAAACACGGTGAACTTTGTTTTTCTTTTTGATGACAGGCGGAATGAATTCGTCCATAACCAGTATTACGACCTTGGTAATGTGCGGTACATTTCAAAAAGCAAATTGGTGGGCTCATCATGGTTTGCGGGCATTTTGCATTCACAGGAAAAAATGACTTACAAAATTACCGGTGACAGTTTAACCTTTAATGAAGGAGTGACACTTTTCGCGCTAGAGACTATGGCCCCTGATGATACAATTGGAACACTTGAGTTTTACAAAATGAAAGGTGAAAAGAGAATTGTTACAAAAAGAATACACGCGGACATTGATAAACTTTGGGATGTTTTTGATAAAACCTATTGGGACGGAGAAATGGAAGATGACTGAACACGCTGGCCTTCTCTAAAACTCAAAACAAATAAACATCCTCCGCTTTCCTGACTTGGTATAGGTGGCCCGAGAAGACTATACAGATAAATTATTTATTGAAATGAACAGTTAAGTGACTTGTTGTTCGGTTTGGTTTTGCGGAGCGCAGGTTATAATTGATTGAGAATTTAGCTAAGCACCAAATTGGCGCAGGTGATGATCGGTATGCTTGTAAGCAATGCGCGCCCAGTTTACGGCTGTAAATTTGCCAAATAAAGGATGGTAAGGCCAGTCTGTTTGCTGCTGCTTTAAAGCAAACCATTGTACGTTTTGCTTCAGCAATTCCTTTTCAGCAATAATATCGTAATGATTTTTGGCTTTAAACTCAGGCATGGTATCGCCTTTTGCTTTTGGGTAAGGCATGTTACCAAGCCCCATTGGCTTAATAAATACTTTCATAAACCAGTTGCCCTTGTAAGCCACATCATAATCGCCTTTGACGTAACCTAAAAACCGGTTGCAGTGCCACAACATTTGATCTACGGTCATTTGTCCCCAAACCGACTTTGAATCTGCGTCAATATTATTTAGCCGAAGTAACAACTCGTTTCTTGATTCGGGTTCAAAAAGATTTTTCACGTCTAATTCAATTTTCGTTTTTATACATGTGCAAGCAGGGCTTAAAGATAAAACCTCAGGCATTCTTATCCAATATTACCCTTTAAACATTAGATGTGCAGAACGCTTACGTAGAATTTGTTTGCCAAAAAATCACAAAATATAATATATAGATTTATACTTGGCACTGTGCTTGCATTAAAGCAAAACAGAAATAAAGTATATTACACTAACCTAAACAACCCGCAGCAAGTATATGAAAAGACTATCCGCTTCTTTACTATTTGCTTTGCTGTGTTTTTGTGCTGCTGCGCAGCAAGATACTTTTTACAATAGTTTTGGCCCTATATACCAATACCAGGACCAAGGGGCTACACCTTCGCTGAAAAACGGAGAGCGACTTCAGGATTAGGTGAATGCCAACATGGTTGTTCCTGAGTTTTATAAACTACATAATATTACCTGGCACACAAGCGCATCTTTTACTATTGACACCGCCGGTAAAATGGTGCATATCTACCGGTTCCACGACCTGTTTTATGAAGCACAGAATGAGTTAAACAGGATATTGGAAAAAATGCCTTTGTGGAACCCCGGTTATATTAAAGGCAAGCCTGTGAATGTTGGCATGTGGTGCCAGGGCAATTTTGGCAATCCGGCAGAAGCAACAAGAGTAACCGCCGAGAACGAGGTTCGGTATACAAAAAGTAAGAATCAGGATAAAGCAATATTGAACATGCTGGATGCAATGTTTGGCGATGTTCTTAGCGTATGCATTGCGCAGGACCCAACGCTTAAAAACGGAGAAGTATATCTGCGGTTTGCTATTGATAGTAACAGTAACCTTGTATACCGGCAAATAAAAGGCGACACCGCCGCCTCTGCAATAGCATTATTTGCACTGCAACATTTTGTTGATGATGAAAAACATAACCCCTGGTTGTATTCGGCAGACCATTACCTTGACTGGCGACGCTCTCAGCGCGTTATGGATTCGAAGGACACCTTTCATTTTAGTGCGCTCGATACCTTTGAAATTACTTCGCATTTAAACGTTATAAAGGCCCCCGATGAAACCACAGTTGCTGAGCCCTTTATGAGCAAAAAGGGCAATTTCAAAAAATCTATGGGTATAGTGCCTGCGTTTAGAATTGAACAACCGGCGCTTGTTACGCCTGAATATAAAATGCAGCAACCGGCCCCTGCAAAAATAGTTAAGTGCGAATACCGCATTGAGGACTTTGCAAGTCACGATCTGGGCAGAACCGTAACGTGGTATGATAGTACCAAACGCCCGGTTAAACGTGATATTTCTGCGTATGATTGCAGGGAGGTAGTATACTACAACCAATCTACCGGTAAAAGTTTGGAGTTTCAATATGTTTCAACCTGGGGTAAACGGGTACTTGATAGCAACGGCCGGCTAAATCCGGTTCCCCTGCATCTTGATGCAATAGTTGAACATGGATACAACGCTGCGCAGGATTCTCTGGGTACAAGAACTATTTTTCCAAAACAGCAGGCCAATTACTTTAATAAACTACTCGATACTATATATTACTACAATAAAAATGGGTTTGCCGATTCGGCACATATATTTAATGGGGCCGAGTATTATACATTAACGTTTTCGTACAACAAAAAGAAACAACTTGTTGAAATGCGGGCGACAACTGTTGATCAATCAAATTATGGTACAACGTATTATAAGATGTTTTGTAATTACACCTATAACAGCCATGGCGATATTAAAAGCATAGAGCAACAAACGAAATCGTGGGGCCCACGCATAAACGGCGATACGGTTAAGCCAAAGCCCGAAATTAAGGCATGGTATGATTACGATGCTCAAAACAGGCCGGTTAAGTATACCTTTGTTTACATCAAAAATAAGCCCTTGGTAAACGATACTTCCGAGGCTGTTTATACTTATTCGCCGGGAGCAATTATAAGCCGGTGGACCTACCGTAAGGACGAAAATATTATTGAACAGCATTTTAACCAATATGGTTATCTCATCAGCGATGTGCGATACACTGTGCTTTACCCTGGCGATAAGCGCACTATAATTTATGATTATGATTATTATTAATGGATTTAGAACATGAAACAACACCGGTATATGCCCAAACCCATCCTCCTCTTATTGCTTACGCTCAGTTTTGGGCTAACCAATGCGCAGCGCCAAGTGGATTTTTACCAGAACCATGTTGACCTGTTTTTAAAAAACCACCCGGATTTAAAAGGTACAACTGCGCCAACTGAGCAGGAAAAGATTACGACTAACCCGGCCGACACCAACATAGCAATTCTATTTGCTTATGGTAAATACGATCTTGATACAGTTGAGAAGAATAAACTAAGGGCTTGTTACAACCAACACATTGTTCACGATTCGGTATTGTATTTGGCACTGTACATTTCGGGTTACACAGATACGGTTGGTACCGATAACGATAATTTTAAGCTATCCGAAAAAAGGGCGCTGCAGGTGGGTAAGTTTCTGCAATCATTAGCCGGTGGCCCTGTTATTAGAAAATGGGCCATTTTAGACGCAGTGACAGAATGCGGAGGGTTTAGCTTTAGGGACACACAAGAGGTAAGAATTGTGTACAACTACTATGGCAAAACGCAATTAAAAGGCATGAAAATCGATTCGTCGCAAATGCCCGGCGAACGCAAAGTGTCACTTCGTTTTGAAGCATTACATAGTTTATGCGATAACTACCCCGGCTGCTATTTGCCGCTGCACAATATGGTTGTTAGTAAAGACAGCACCATAAAGGTTTTGGTACCAAGGGGCTATAGCGACCAATATACATTACCCAATTGCACCACGGATTGCGATTACGACAGTTCTACCAGGTACAGCGTTGCAATTACCGATACGTTTATTTCCAAAGTTAATTTATGCGAGCAGCTGCTGCCATACTACACCACCGGTGCCAAGCCTGCACCGGTAAAAATTGGCTCTATCAGGATTAAACCATTTTTGGCCGATGGCATTGTGCCAAAATACCGGTGCAGTGATGATACCAATAAGTTTAACTATCCCCTGGCCAGGCTTTGGGTCTCGTCAAAATTATTTCCGGTTAAAACATCCTATGTTACCAGCGGTAATTACACGCCGGTTGAACAGCCGATAAACAACGACTCGGTGGTGGTATTAGTTCCAAGTAACCATCACGATGGGATGGAAATTATTGACTTTTACGCCACCCCACAAACCGCTACCTTCAAAACCGAAACGCTGGTTGTAAAAGGGCGCGGCAGCTATATGCTTTACACCAAAGAACCCGAAGCTCAATGCGAAATACCCTACACCATAACCGGTACCAAAAAAAGCCTGTTTTCAAACTACACAACCTATACCGGTATTAAATTCAGGCAATCAACACCTGTTTACCTGTTCAATAACCAAACCAACCAAACCATTTCAACCAAAATATTTGCGTTTAAATACGACACCCGAAAAGCTCAATATGTTTTAAAGCGCAAGGCCCTCAAAAAACTCGAAAAGCAACAACCCAAAAAGTAATTTCAACCCATCTTAATTATGCCCAAACCCACCCTCCTCATCCTGCTTATTGCCTTTAGTTTTACAGCACCGGCGCAGCGCCATGTGCAGCTAAGCGGCAAGGAAGAAAAGCTGGCTATGAAGTTTATAACTTTTGCCGCCGATACGCCCTTGCCCCGAACTGACTCTATGTACTGGTTATTGAGAGGCGCGCCCGATATTGCCTTGGTTCATTTGCTGGACCACTCAAATCCCATGTTGCGTTACGCGTGCTTCACCAGCCTGTACGAGCGGCAAAGGCCGATACCCATCGATGTTATCCTCGGGCATTACGACGATACCGATGCCGTTACTTTTCAGGGCGACAAAATGACCATGCGCGATTGCTTTTTGTATAATATCTATAACCAATACCTTTCCTGGCACAGCGTTTTAGCTTATGCCGAACCCGGGCAATACGATACCTTAAAGCGATACCGCGATAGCCTTACTACCGCCGGGGTGATTATTACCGATGCGCAGCGCCAAGTGCTTGACAGCATGCTGCTTTACGATACCGCTAACACAGGCATTGTCCGCAATTTTATGCTTTTTTACCTGGCACCCCAACCGGAGTATTACAACCGGGTAAAACAAATTACCACTACCGAACCTAACAACGGTGCTGCTGTGGTAGCACTTGCCAAATACCAACGCGCCGACGATAAAAAATACGTTATCAACCTTTTTAAAACCTATAAAGGCGTAGCCACCACCTTTGGTTTATGGGCTGTGCGCTATTGGTCTGATTCGTCGTTTCTGTATTACTTCCCCTCGCCCGAGGGTTGCGTACTGAGCGAAGACGAGGGGTTCACCAACCTGCATTGCTACGAGCAATTTGATCCATACTTTTCGGCCCTACTGCAATACAGCGGCGGCGAAATTGACCGCCGGTTAAATTATTGCATTGGGCGCACTGTGCGCCTTTACAGCAAGCCCAACGTGGTTAATGAGCAAAAAATAAAGTTGTATAAACTGTTGCAGGTTTACTATGGCCCGGCCAACAAACCCTTTTTACAACTGTTTGCAATGACCCCTGCCGATATGGAATGGCTAAAACACGTTATGGTAGAACCCCAACTACCCCTCAGCTACTTCGGCAAACACAACTTGGCCGTGGATGATTATTGAGTAGGGGATGGTTGTATTTTAACTTTGGAATTTTAAACGCTGTTAGCCCGTAAAACTCACTTTTAGTCCAAAGCCGGTTGCGGAATCTTTGCACCGGGGGAAGTATTGTTATATTTAATCAAAATGTGAAACATGAAATTTGCAGCCGGTTTGTTGCTTTTTATTTTTTTGGGATTGGATTTTAATTCTAATGCCGAAACCCCCAATTGGCTATGGTATAGAGGATGGAACAATAGCACGGCCGATCCAAACGCTATTACCGCTGACGTTAACGGCAATGTTTATGTAACGGGCAGTTTTTATGGCAAACTTATTATGGGTACCGATACGTTTTTAAATAATGGTTCAGGCGATGTTTGCCTGGTTAAATATAATGCGCAAGGGGTTTTACAATGGGTTAAAACCGCCGGTGGTGCGAGCGGTGATGCCGCGCACGCAATTACTACCGATGCCGGAGGGTACGTTTATATAGCTGGGATATTTTATAGCGATTCCATTTTTTTGGGCAGCTTTAAACTAACTGATTCGGGCAATAGCCCCAACAGCTTTATTGTAAAGTACGATCCGCAGGGACATGTTGTATGGGCTAAAGGCCTTAATGCTTCATCGGGCAGTAATATAAACGGTATAGGCGCTGATGCGAACTCGAATATTTATGTTAGCGGAGCCTTTACGGGCCAGGTAACTATAGGTAATACCACCTTATCAAACGAGGGTGTTTTTACGGCTAAATACGATGCGCTAGGAAATGCAATATGGGCGCAAACTGCCGCTTCATCAAATGGTGGTGTAAGCAATGGCATAAGCGTTGATAGAAGTGGCAATACATATATAACTGGTTCGTTTACCCAGCAGCTTACATTTGGCACCACCACGCTACAGGCGTGGCAGGGTGGCAGCAATATATTTGTAACTAAATATGATGTAGGTGGTAATTTGTTGTGGGCTAAATGCGCAAGTGTACCTAACCAGGCATATGCCAACGATTATAGTATGGCCATAAGTACTGATACGGCCGGCAACGCGTACATAACAGGCCAATTCAGCAGCACTATGGTTTTGGGCAGCCAATCATTAACCAGCGCCAATACCAATGCACTTTTTATGGCTAAATACGATTCGTCGGGGCAGGTGGCATGGGCGATGAGCACAGGCCAGGACAATGCCTACACATTTGGCGCAAGCATAGCTGTAAACAGCAATGGCAATGCGCTTCTTGCAGGTTATTTTAATACGCCGTCAATTGTTTTAGATACAATTACTTTATCAGGAGATAACGGGGGCAGTTTTGTAGCTGAGTATAACGGCACCGGGCACGTACAATGGGCTAAAAGCATTGGCTACCCCAGTGGCGGGAAGATTTACGGGGTGGCTGCAGACCCATTTGGAAATGCATATGTTACCGGTGCTTATGGCACCCAGGTTTTCGGCCTCGATACTTTATTTAACCCTGGGGTTTTGGCAGCAAAATTAGGAGATGGAGCGCCAGAGGCTGTTGTTGATGTAAATAACCCAAAGGATAACATTACCATATACCCTAACCCTACAACAGGTAACCTTTATTTAAAAGGATTATCAGGGAATAGTATTATTGAAATTTACAATGTTTTTGGACAACTAATTTATGCTACCCAAACCGGTCTTAACGATATTGCCATAATCCTTCCGCCAGCCGGCAGAGGGGTTTATTGTTATCGTATTAGTGATGGAACAGAAGTAGTTAAAGCCGGTAAAATTGTTATTGAATAGCATGCACGTAATAATATTATTATCCACTATTGCGCTACCAGCTTTTGATGTGTAACTACCTCACCCCTTGTTATCTTGAGCGTGTATAATCCCGGGGGCCAATAATTGCGCTTTACAAAACAGCCGGTTTCGCATTTAAACCGCAACATAAGTACACCCGTTTCATTGTAAACTTCAACATCCGTTGGCTGGTTAAAAATTTCAATGCTAAAACCGTTTGTAAACGGATTGGGGTAAATTTTAACACTGTTGTTTAATGGCTCAATATTTTGCACCGGGGTTGTTATTATCGTATCATAGGTAACACTGGCCAGCGTAGAATCGAAGGTATAGGTGGTATTTACTATTACGGTGTTTGTATCGGTAACACTAACGGTATCGCCGAAACAGAAACCAATACCATAGCCGGCCGAAGTAACATAAAATAGTGAATCGTGTTTAACCTGGCTTACCGATAACGTGGTGGTTTTTATAATTACTGTATCGTTTTGTGCGAATAGCGTGTCAGGTTGGTACGCAGTACCATAAGGATAAACGGTGGAAGTATCTGTATGCATTGTATCCGAAACCAATACGTAGTTGCCAAGTAATTCGGGTGTTGTATTTTTTAGTACCGTAAGGGTATTGCTGTTTACAACTATAATATCCGGTTTCCCATCACCGCTAACATCGCCTACCACCATATCCATACTTTGCATGGTGTTATAAATACTTGCTGCAAAAGTTTTAACGGTATTGTCCGGCATTACCACACTTATTTTATTAAAAGCGCCATGCCCTACAATTATTTCTGCCTTGCCATCGCAGTTAAGGTCGGTCATAATTATATTTTCAGGAATATCAATTACTCGTAAGGTATCATCAGGCTGGTTACTGCTATCGGGGTGGCTATAATAAATCAAAGCGGCAACCGGCATATTTTCACTAAGGCTTGATACAATTTCATAATTACCATCTCCAAATCTATCGCCACTTGCAGCACCGTCGGTTGTAAAAAAACTACCCTGCTGGTTAAATGGCTGTAAATAGTTGGTAGCGTTAAGAGTCCGATTAGGATTAACCCGGGTTTCGATAATATAACCGCTATATGTATTTTCTGAACATAACTTAATTATTGACGGCCGGGTTTGGTGCCCAACCTTACCTACAGAAACGACCGCACCCGATTGCCATTGCGAAGGGTAATTAATTTTGGTAAAGCTATTATGCGTTGCACTTCCATAAAAAACCCTTAATGCCGAGTCGCCGGTAAACGAAACGGCAATATCGTTATAACCGTCACTGTCAATATCTGCAATAGCAAAGCCATCTATTTGGCTACCTGCATATATACCTGACGATGGGCTAATTAAAGTATGTGCGGCCGATTGATAATAAATATACAGCGAGTCGCCCGAACTCACTATAACATCAGTAAGGGTATCAGTGCCCATACGGGCCACAGCCAGATAATTTGCAAATAACGAACCGTGGCTAAATGGAATTATTACAGGGGTGCTATCTAACGTGCCGTCGGTATTTTGTGTAAATACAAAAAAGTTGAAAGTGGTAAAATTATTGGTGTTATACCCCAGTGTTATAACATCGGGCCTGCCATCGCCGTTAAAATCGCCCACTCCTGCGTTGCTCAGAAAATAGTCGGGCAAATTATAGTAATACGAGTCAAACGAAACCTGGCTTTCTGCAAACAAGTTGGCCAACAAAATAGCAATAAACAGGGTGTATTTTTTTATCATAATCAGCTAATAAATAGTTTTCGAACCGGTATAAAAATATACTAAATCTTAAGAATATTGAATTTGGCAAGAATATAAGTGGCCGCGGTATGCGCAATACCTGTATTAGCCACGATTTATTTTTTACTTATACCCACCCTGCCTATAAGTTGTGGCACCGGTGGGGTTTTTAGTGGGTATATTTATTTCGGGTTTCGACTTGAAATATGTTGGTGCAAGTTGTTTGTTTTTGTTATGCAATTGTATGTTGGGTTCATAAAAAGTTCCGAGAATTTGGGTTTTGGTGAGTTTGATGTGTGGTGGTTTGTTGTGTTGTTTGTTTTGTGTTGTGCAGGTTTGTTGCAAGGGGTATTGATTATCAATGCTGTTGTTTTTTTGAGGGGGCAAAAAAAGCGTGCACGATTTTGCACGATTTGGAACTTTTTAGGCGGTTTTTGAATTGTTTCGCACGGAGGCACGGAGTTTAACAGCCGAGGAATGCAAACAGCCAATTGTCTGAATTTGGATTTGTCGGATTTTGGGATTAAAGGCAGGATGAATACAACCCTTGTTTTTTAATCTGTATTCAATCAGGTAATCCCGCAAATCCCAATTCCGAAAGTTAGGCTGTTTTGGGTTAGCGGGTGCAGCGTAAACCCCGCAGCGCCGCTTTGGGCGCGAGGAGTTGCAGCGTAACACGCGGGCCGCAGGCAACCCCTAAATACTATCCTCATCCTAAATCCTTCTCCCAAGGAGAAGGACTTGCATTGCCCTCTCCTTGGGAGAGGGCAGGCTGAGGAGGCTGTTGATTCACAATAAAACCAAATAACCGCGTTCGTATTTCGGGCTATATTTAATAATGTAATGGTAAATTCTATTTTCGTTTGTCTTTTTGGCGCAAATAACCCGTAAACCCATATATGATTTTACTATTTATAATAGCTTTTTACATGATAGGTATTCGCGTAGGTACCTATGGCATTTTCAAAAAACTGGGCGTAGCCGCACCGTGGAAGGCCTTTGTGCCGGTGTTGTGCAGCCTTGAATGGCAAAAAATAATAGACCGCCCCAGCTGGTGGACCTGGATGACTTTTATACCCGGCGTTAACCTGTTTTACATTGCCAGCCAGCTAACCGATATGAGTTCGGCTTTTAGGCGCCACAGTTTTTGGGAGCATTTTTGCGCCGTAATATTTGCGCCGTTTTATATTCCGTTTATTGGCTTTAGTGCTAACGAAAGATACATTGGGCCAAGGGGTGTAAAACCCGGTCAGCCGCCGTTGCCACGCACCGCCGTGCGCGAGTGGGCCGATGCCATTGTATTTGCCGTAGTAGCCGCAACCCTTATACGCATATTTGTTGCCGAGGCTTACATGATACCTACCCCCAGTATGGAAAAAACCCTGCTGGTAGGCGATTTTCTGTTTGTGTCGAAATTTCATTACGGTGCGCGCGTGCCTAACACGCCGCTTGCCCTGCCTTTTGTGCACCACACCATACCGGTGCTTGATAGCAAAAGCTATGTTGAGTGGATTAAACTGCCTTATAAAACCCTGCCCGGTTTTGAAAAGGTGAAGAGAAACGATATGGTGGTGTTTAACTTCCCCGCCGGCGATACGGTGGTAATTGAAAACCAGGGCCCCAGCTATTACGATTTAGTGCGCAGTGCCGCCTACCAATACAACGTTGATTACAACACCGCCCGGCAAATGATGTGGAGCGACCAAAGTATGCATATTGCAGCCCGCCCCGTTGATAAGCGCGAAAACTACATTAAGCGCTGCGTAGCCATACCCGGCGATAAGCTTGAAGTGCGCAACGGCGTACTTTGGATTAACGACCAACCGGCTTATGTGCCCGAAAACCTGTATACCCCTTACACCGTTGTTTTAAAACCCGGTGCCGGTTTAAGCGCGCAAATTGTTGCCGATTTAGAAATGCAGGTTATGGACTTTAAGGGCATGCCCGCCGGCCATTACGTAGCGCTAATGACCAAAGCACACGCCGATGCCCTTCGCGCCATGGGCCTTACGCAGGTCGATACTCCGTTTTACTACCCGGCAAACCAGGTGCAGGAACCAATCGCTCAAATTTTTCCTAACGACTTTAAGTATTACCACTGGAACGTAGATAACTTCGGCCCGATTACATTACCTAAGAAAGGTAGTAGTGTTACACTAAACGATAGCATCTATTCTCAATACGACCGCGCCATCCGCGTTTACGAAGGCAACGATGTTGAGCGCAAAGGCGGCAAGTTTTACATTAACGGCACCGAAACCAGCACCTACACTTTTAAAATGGATTACTACTGGATGATGGGCGATAACCGCCACAATTCGCAGGATTCGCGCTTTTGGGGTTTTGTGCCTGAGGACCACATTGTGGGCAAGGCCTGGTTTATTTGGATGAGCCTTAACAACGGTAGCACTAACGTGTTAGATAAAATACGCTTTAGCCGCATATTTACTTCCATACACGGCCACTGGGCACCTACCGAGAAGAAGTTTACGGAGTAGGAGAGGAGAGCGAAATGCAGTGCGGGAGAAAATGAATTGACATATCATGCACCAATACCTTTTCAGTTACGGCACACTACAATTTCCCGCAGTTCAAATGCAACTATTTGGCCGGCTGCTTGAAGGCGATATGGATATTTTAATGGGCTACGAAAAAGTGCCCGTCGAAATTACTGACGCGGCTTTTATTGCCACCGGTGCAAACAAACAACAGCAAATTGCCGTAGTAAGCGACCCCGGTAACGGCATTTTAGGCATGGCCTTTATGCTTACCGAAGAAGAACTATTAAGTGCCGATAAATATGAACCGCTGGGCTACAAGCGCATTTTGGTAACTCTTCAATCAGGCATTCAGGCCTGGATTTATGTGCAGGGGTAAGGTGCCATGCGTGTAGCGCTTGTTAATAAAATATGCCGTTAAATGTTTATATTCGGTAATTATAAACACCGCCATGTATAAAGCCGGCTTAGTGAAAACCTTAATACTGTTTGTATTAGTAGTTTGCAGCGCACAAACTACTTCCGCCCAGTGGTGCGGTTTCTCCGGTCCTGGCCAGTGCACCTCGCCGGGTTTATTAACCAGCGGGGGCTTCGAATCGGGCAATCTCGTTCAGCCCATCGTTAACGATTCTTCCTCTAATGCCGTTATTGAAATTTTAGAAACCGACACGCTCCGGGTTCAAGGGCAATATCTTATAATGGATTCCATGGCAATTGACAGCATATTCTTTTTGCCCGAGGGTTTGTGCTGGTCGAGCAATAAGCCCAACAATACATTTCATCAAGACGAAGACGGGTGCATAAAAATATTTGGCGTTACCTGCACATCACCGGGCCAGTATAACGCGGTGGTGCAAATGCGCGTATATCTTAATTTACCAATACCCTTACATTATTCGGGGGTAGTTGCTTTGCGTGTAATTAATAGCGGAGATGTTGCCCCGCCTATTGATACTACAGGCTTTGCCGAGGGTACAGCGCCAAAACTTATTCCCTATGGCGGGCGGGCCTCATGCTGGCCCACCGGTATTGCTGCAACGGAAAGTAACTTTAGCGTAAAAGCTTTCCCCAACCCGTTTGGCGATGTAACCAATATTGAAGTAACCGGCTTATCCGAAAAGTTTGGTTTTGAATTATACGATATAACCGGCAGACTTCAACAAAGCATTTCTAATGTTGAAAGCAACCGGGTTACAGTCCATAAAGGCGAATTATCGAATGGCGTTTACTTATACCGAATTAAGATTGCCGGTAAGCGGTTGGCTAATGGCAGGTTGGTGGTTGAATAATCTACCGACACTATTTACCTTCACTCATAATCAACCGTGCAGCCAACGAAAGTTTTTGCCCTTTTTTATTGGATGTCATTCTGTAAGCAGTGAAGAACCTTAACGTTCAGGAATTGGCTGTCAAACCAATTTGGACCAGTATTTGCATGAAGACAATATGAACCGGTGGGTTACACCCGTGTTAAGGGAAACACGCGCATAAGGTAAACAGGCCTGTATACTTCAGGGTATTTTATTGCGAACAGTTTATTCCACCACCAATTTACCATGTGCCACCGGTTTATTGGCAACAACAATTCGGTACTGGTAAACGCCTTTAGCCAGTTTGTCATTATGCACTTCAAACTGGTTATTATCCATATCGGTTATGGTTTGCTGCAAGCGGCCCGATACATCATACAGCTGGAAATTGAATTTTTCATGTAAACCTGTTACGGTAATGGTTGTTACATCGCTAAACGGATTAGGAAAGGCTTTTACACTTACCGGGCTACCGCCTCCAACAATATTGATAACCGGTAACGATTCGGTATCAATTACCGTATTGGTTACAACGGCTTGGTTGTAATCAAAATAAATAGAGGCAGTATTGCTGATGGTAGTACCAAGCGGCAAAGTTCCTTTTTTCTTAACAGTAAAGCTTACAAAACGCTTGCTGCCGGCGGGGTTGGTCATGCTGTCAACAATATGCAAAGGATTAAACGTCCAGGTTAAAATGCCTTTACCCGATATGTTGAATGTTGAAACCTTATCACTGCTTGCTATATTGTGTACAGTGCTTGGGTCAAGGTTAGGCGACAGGGTATCTTTTATTACCACAAAATGTGTTGAGTCGGTTCCGGTATTTTGGAATTGTATGGTGTATGTAAGGATACTATCATCTGCAGTAACCGGGCCGGCCGGCACCACCGATTTTTCATTCGGGTCGTGCGAGCCAATTACCGTTTCGGAATAATGAAAATGATTATTTGATGAATCGCAATCGCCAATTACCGGCGTTATTCTGAAATCGCTTTGCAACTGATAGTTCAAACTAAGCGTTGCCGGAACCAGGAAAAAGTTTTGAAATCTTACATTATCCCAATCAAATCCAGGCGAAGGTACCGTATTGATCTGCCAGGTTAAAGTATGGGCCACAGTATCAACAGCGGGTAAAAATGGTGCCAGGCTGTACTCGTAAATAAGGTTAGGGTCGTAATTAAAAACTATGGTTGCCGGTCCGGTAAAAGGCAGGCTCGATTGATTAAAAGGCATTACCCAGTATTCTTTCTCAAAGCCGGGGTCTGCCGGTGTCCAACCAGGGTGCAGGTCAAGGTCAAACCCCGAAGAGCCTTGCAGGGCCACATTGTAGCCGCTTAGGGTATCTCCTAAATGTCGCACACTGGCAAGTTGGTGGCTATTGCCGCAAAGGGCAAGGTTGCCACAAGCAATGCCCGAACCAAAATAATCGTTCACCACAATGTTGTAGTTACCGGTATCACTAACTTCAATTACAAAGTTTCCATTCAAATCGGTGTTGCCATAAAAATCGTCTCCGGTAGAGGAAACGGCGGTTATGTATAAATTGCTGAGGGGTGATTCGCCCGCATCGTAAACGCAATTGTCGTTTAAATCCACATAAGCAAAACCCCTGATGTAAGTATAACAATTGCTGGCTACATTGGCCGAACCGGTCGAAACACAGCCTGCCGAATCGGTAACACTTACAAGGTATTGCCCATAATAAAGCGAACTAAGGTTTTGAGTTGTGCTGCCATTACTCCAGGCATAGGTATAAGGTGGTATACCGCCAAAAACACTTACTGTAGCACTACCATTGTTACCGCAATTGGCATCAGTGGTGTTTACATAGGTATAGTAACCCCAGGGGTCCCATCCGGGGCTTAAATAGTTATAAAAAACGGCGTGGCAGCCCACGGCATCGCTTACCGTTACACTGTAATTGCCCGGGGCAATGTTCGATATTGAACTGGTAGTGGCACCAATGCTCCAGCTATAATTATAAGGTGGTGTTCCTCCGGTGCTGGTTACGCCAATGCTCCCGGTGGCCGTGCCCCAGCAATTAGGCATTAACGAACTGCTTAGGGTAACAACAATACCGGTGTTGGTAATTGTGTCAAAAACCGAACTGGCGCATCCGTTTCCATCGGTAACCACCACCGGGTAAACGCCTGCCGCCGTATATGTATGCAGGTTAGTTGAATAAACAATTCCTGTTTGTGTAAAACCATCGCCCCAGTTAAGGGTGTACGGCACATTGGCATTGTTAATGGTTAATGTAGTGCGGTCGGTAGCACTGGTGCAACTAATGTTGGTGTTCGAAATAACAAGTTGCACATGGTTGCTATTGCCCGAAACCGAGTATGTAACATGCGCAGTTGTAACCTGGCTGCTGCCATCGGTTACCGATACTGTGTAAGTTGAGTTTTGGTTAATATTTACCGCCGGGCTGCTACAGTTAGTGCAGCTTAATAAACTACCGGTGCCTTGCCAGCTATAGGTATAGGGTGCCGTGCCACCGGTAACAACCGGATTCAAAATAACCGAGCTATTGTTACAAATAGTTTGATTGTTGCCTAAACTAACTGCAAAGGGCCCTACCTGGCAGTTAGCGACTGGGCCGTAATAAATAATTGGGGTTGCATCAGTTTGTGTGGTATCAACGGCAGGTAAATTTTCGCCACTGTTAATCAGCCTAACCATATAATATAAGCCCGCCGCATCAAGATTTACGGTAATCGGAAACGGAAGGTTGGTATATAGGGTTGCAATCATATGCAGCTTATATTGCCCCGGTACGCCGCAAGGGGTGCCGGTTAACCTTATGCAAGCATCCTCCATGTTTGAAAATGAATTGTTTGGTTTATTGGTTGACCAGCAAAGACCCGGAGGGAGGTTAGTAATGGTATCTATGGCTAACGAATCCATAGTTAGCACTTGCCCCGAAAAGGTCATCGTGTCATAATTCAAAAATTCAACAACGGGATTAGAAGTTACCCCATTAATTAGTGGTGCGGCCTGGGTATATGGCGGTCCAAAACCCGGTACCGTAAGCTGCCCTGGCGATGTGCACTGCCCACCACCTGAGTTACCGCAATACTGCGCCGATATAATTTGAAAACTGCAAATAACGATAATTGCAAGGGTCAGCTTTTTCATAGTAAGCTTTTTAATGGCGGGTAATGTCTGTAATTATAAGCATTTTGTCTATATTAAATCTTATTATAGTGTTAAATTGCGTAGGTGTGTACTAAAATGACGTAACCGTGACAAAACACCGGCGTAACGCGCCTTGTAAAACCACTAAAGCAGCAAAATGAGCGGGCTCGGACAGGACGTAGCGCCACCCCGAATCGAATGGACACCTTACAAATACTCAATCGCCACCTTTAAATCGGCGAATTTTTTAACCATAGCAGTTACGCCGCAGTATTTTTCCTGCGAAAGGTTAACTGCTTTTTCAACTTTGTCTTTATCCGCACTGTTGTTCAGCCTAACTAAGTAAGTAAGATGAACGGTGTGGTACGTTGTAGGATGCTCCTCCGTTAAATCACCGGTTACTTTTATGCTGAAATCGGAAAACTCAACGCGCATTTTTTTAAGCATTTCAACCACATCAATTGCAGTGCAGCCCGCCAGCGACGAAAGGATGAGTGCCTTTGGGCGTACACCAGTGCTGGCATTTTCATCGGGGTTAGCATCAATGCGAATGGTTTTTCCGTTTTGAAACGCATCGAATTTTAATTCGTCAATCCATTTTAATTCGCTGTGGTGTTGTGCCATGGGTTATAATTATAAAAGTCAATTTAACGCAAAAATGAAATACAGTTTAACACAAAGTGCACAAAGGTTAATACAAAGCACGCAAAGGAAATGAAGTAATAAAGAATAAAAAACTGAATTCAATAAAAGCCACCACGCCAATATTTAAATGTATTAATAGCGTGCTTTGTATTGTATTTTCTTTGTGGCCTTTGTGTTAAACGGCCTTTGGTATTTGTATTACGTACCTTACGTTTTGTGTTTCTTCTTTCGCGCCGCCGGGAAAAGCACGTTGTTCAATATCAACCGGTAACCGGGCGAGTTGGGGTGCAGGTCGAGGTTAGTGGGTGGGTCGCCAACCAGGTGCTGGTAATCTTCGGGGTCGTGTCCGCCATACCAGGTCCATAGGCCTTTGCCAAACTCGCCATGTATATAACGCGCCTCGTTAGCTGATTTGTTTTCGCCCATAATAAGGGTGCTGGTTTTTACATACTTTTTGTTGAAGGCCGTTGTTTGCCCCATAAAACCTTTAACGGTTTTAGTATGGTCCTGGCAAAGCATGGTAGGCACTGGGTCCCACTTGGCACTAAAATCAAATAGCGTGAAGTAATCCAAATCTTTAGGCACCTGCCGCGTTTGCGAAACATCTATATCGCTCTTGGCATAATCCAACGGGTTAGTGCGTATATGAAAATTCTCGAATGCAAAGCATTGTGTAAAATCAAGCTTTTGTTGGGCCTGCGGGTCTTCGGCATCGTGGTCGTACATTACATCGCATATGTCGGTGTTCTCGGCTGCCAGCGCAATATCGTACGAGTCGGCAGCGCTGCACATGGCAAACATAAAACCGCCGCCAAAAACAAAATCGCGTATGCGGTGGGCTACATCAAGTTTCATTTTGCTAACCTTGGCAAAACCACGGCGGTGTGCGCGGGCCTCCTGGTCGGCAACATCTTCCTGGTACCAGGCTGCGTTGGCGTAGGCACCGTAAAATTTACCGTACTGGCCGGTAAAATCTTCGTGGTGCAGGTGCAGCCAATCGTATTGTATAAGCTTGCCGTCTAAAACTTCATCATCGTAAATCAGGTCGTAAGGTATTTCGGCGTAGGAAAGCACCAGGGTAACAGCATCATCCCATGGCTTTTTTGTTTTCGGCGAATACACTGCAACCTTGGGGGCTTTCTCCAGCTTCATTACGTCCATGTTCTTTTCGGGGTCGGCTATATCGCTTAATATAGCAGTGTATTGGCCATCGGCAAGCACTTCGTAACTAACGCCGCGTAATTTGCATTCGGTTTCCATACCGCTGCCCATGGGTATACCAAAACTGCCACCTCTGTAATTAAGCAACCAATCAATTTTAAGCCCTCCTTTAAGTGCGTAAAAAGCAATGCCATAAGCCTTTAAGTGGTTGCTTTGGGTAAGGTCCATGGGTATCAGTATTTCGCTTGCCATAGCTGTAAGCGTTAACACTGCAAATAATAATACCGTAATCGTTTTCTTCATCATCATAATGCCCGTTGCATTTTAACAAAGTTCGCAGAAAAATCCGGTTTTTTATTTGGAATAGATAAGGGATTGTAAACAATTAACGAAAGACCCTAAATGCAGTTTAACACAAAGCACACAAAGGTTAATACAAAGGGCACAAAGAAGTATTGAAAATATTGACTAACGAACGTTGGAGTAGTAACCAAATACACAAAGCCCGCTATTAATGCAAATTAATAGCGGGCTTTGTGTTGTATTTTCTTTCTGGCCTTTGTGTTAAATGGCCTTTAAATCTATTTACGAAGAGAACCTATATACTGCAGCAAATCATTCATTTGCTCATCTGTCAGATCGTTATAACCCGGCATAGGTGTTTTTCCGTTTTTAATAATGGCCTTTTGCTGATCTAAACTCAAAGTAGTTATTGATAGGTCTTTAGCGCCATTAACACCGGATTTGCCATCGGCACCGTGGCACATTAAGCAGTTTTTATTTTGATATACGATTTTACCTACTTCCAAAGGGTCTTTGGTTGATGAGGTATCTACTTTACCGCCCGACATGGCCTTGGTATTCATTTCAGCTAAGCCGTAAGCGCCTAGTATCAATGCTACTGGTAGCACCGCTAAACCCTTATTGCCCTTTTTAAACCCAACAATGGCCAATGGTATAGCAGCAAATACGCATACCAGTTTTATAATCATGAATTTGCCTACATCAGGCATTTGCATCAACAACCAGCCGCCGGTTACCAAAAAGCCAACGCTAACCAGCATTTCGGGTATTTTGGTAATCTTGGTATAGTTAGCCAGTTGTTCTTTTTTATTAGTTAAAAGCAACACCAGTTTTATAACGTATTGAAGCAGGAAAAGCGAAACCAGTATGCGGTGCGCTAAAACTATATTATGCATGTTTTATTTGTTTAGTTGCGCCAAAAATAACCATTGAAGCGAGGCTTGCAAATGTTAATTGGTATTTAATCGGTTAAATGGGGAGCACCGCATACCCCAATCGCCACTCATTTTATTCCTTTGGGCTCTAACATCTCAACTTTGCTGGCTTTGGTGTGTACCACTTTAAGGGTAACCTTTTGTCCCATTTTTATTTTGTAGGTGGCTAGGTTAATAACCTTGCGTTGCCCCGAGGGCAGTTTAGCCGTTATATCCAGATCATTCAGTACCACCCTTTTTATATCGCTGGCCCCAATGTTTGATTGAATTATGGCCATGGCACCAACCATGGTGCCCGAAAAAGTGGTTGAGTCCAACCCAACCTGTGCCGGGGCAGTTTCTTTTGTAACCGATTTTTCCTGGCCCGCCCCTAAATCAATACCCTGGTCATCGCCATATAATTTATAGGTGCAGCCACAACCCGATAAGTGCTCAATAGTAACAGTTATCTCCTGGCCCGGAATAGGATAGGAGTTTGCCAGGTTGATATACAGTATGTTGTTTTTGTAATCAGAACGGCCGGTTATGTCATTCGAGTTGAGCATAATTTGCTTTATATCCTTGGCCATATTGCAGTCGCCCGTTCCTTTAATGGCCACTCCCAGCGGTGTGCCATATTTATCCTTCTTGGTATTTGTTTTACCCGAGAAAACAACCGATTCTGTGCCCTCAGATTTACAGGCCGTAAAATTTCCCTTCAAATCTATATTGCCACATTTTCCGTCAAGCACTACGGTTGCCTTCCCGTTAATAAACGAATTCATAATGCCGCAATCGTGGCACTTACGTGGAAAAAGGTAACTCCACTTATCATACTTAAGTGGTATCACTGCGGTGCCTGTTTTATTTATAAATCCGCCCTTACCACCCAGTTCAACATAAGCTAACCCGCCGTCCTGAAAAATATCTGCCTTTTCATATTTCAAAGGAATTACCGCAACTCCTTTTTTATCTATAAAACCATACTTGCCGCTTTGCGATACCGCGGCAAGGCCTTCCGAAAAGAAACTCGCCTCATCGTATTTAAAAGGAATTTTGGTATCTCCTTTGGCATCTATATAACCCCATTTGCCATTCAGTTTAACACCGGCTATATCTCCTCCAACCGGCGAAATTGTTTCAGCATTGGTCTCTTCATAAATAGCAGGTATGGTAAGGTTATCAACCATAGGGTAACCCAGTTTATCCTTTTTAGTAAGGCTTGGGTAACCATAACCCCACTTACCGTTCACATTCACCCTTTGAAGGGATGATTGGGCCATAGATGTTAATGCGGTAAAAACCACTATGCTAATAATGATGAATTGCTTTTTCATTTTGTTTTGATTTAGGGAGTGATTAGGGCGCGAATATCCTTTCAGGATTAAAGATAAAAACAGAAGTTATCTCAGCTGTTTTTTAATTGTGCGATATTTTTACAATCATGTAAAGGCCTCAGCTTCTTAGTTTTATTCGCTCGCGTATCAGCAAATCATCTTCAGGTGTCGGCTGGTAATCATTCATTAATCCTGCCGGTATATCATTCCAGGCATCGCCGTAGTAAGTTACTTTAAAGCCGCGGCTAAGGCACTCGGCATAAAGTTGCTCGTACCTCTTTTTTAAAAACAGCAGCTTATCGTAAAAAAACTTTACGTGCCCTTTGCCTAGTGTAAATTTTTGAGGGATATCTTTAATAACCGCCTTGCCGGTTCTTACAGCATTGGGTATACGCTTCAGCTCGCGGTGCTCGGCAATAAGATGTTTGGTCGATAATTCTTTAGGTGGAACGGAAACGTTTATACGGGTCATTAGGAACAGGTATTATTCAGCCAGATTTTGCTACTAACATCCAAAGTTTCAGGTTTCATTGATAATTATTATTCTTACTTTAGTTTTAAGACGTATACGATATGCAACTTCAGGTCATTCAACAAAGGATTTATCACATAAGGGGATACAAAGTGATGTTGGATTTTGATCTTGCAGAACTATACGAAACCGAAACAAAAGTATTAAAGCAAGCTGTAAGACGGAACCTGAACCGTTTTCCTGACGATTTTATGTTTGAACTCACCTCTAAGGAGTATAATATTTTGAGGTCACAATTTGTGACCTCAAACAAAAGAGGCGGAACGCGTTATTTGCCATTTGCTTTTACCGAGCAAGGCGTTGCCATGCTTGCAAGCGTAATTAATAGCCCCAAAGCTATAGAAGTAAATATTTCCATAGTCAGGGCTTTTGTTATGCTGCGACAATTAGCCCTTAATTACAAAGAACTATCGGAAAAGATAAAAAACCTCGAATACAAATATGATATGCAATTTGCCGATGTATTCGAAGCACTTGACCTTTTAATAAAGGATAAGGAAAATACCGATGATTGGAAAGAAAGAAAACCAATTGGATATAAAAAATAGGATTCCTTGGTCAATTAACTCGCCTTCCGCAACTGCCTTTTCTGGCTAAGCTTAACCTCTTTACCACCGGCAATTTCCTTAAGTATGATTTTGCTTATCTCCTTTGCGCGGTTAACTACCATAAAATGCGAGCCGCCTTTTATCCAAATGGCCTTACGTACGTAAAAACTTGGGAATATGCGATCGCCGGTGCCGTGTATGTGTACCAGGTTATCGGGCACCTCTTCATTATGCCAATGTATTACTTGGTCAACCGCCCATTCGTTAAACTCAATATTGGCTTCGCGAATCATTAATTCAACCAGTTCCCATTCTTCCGAACTAAGTTTGCCCAATAGCCAATTCAACCAAAACCTGAACTGTACCACCAGTTTACCGGGCAAAAGCCTATGGAACTTAAGCGAGTTAAGGAACATCAGCTTTAACGGCCGCTCGTGATGCGTTTTTATGCTCGAAATCAATACTACTTTAAAGGGGTTAATCAGTTTTGCCAACTCAATGGCTACAATACCACCAAACGAAAGGCCTATAAGTATAGGCTGGGTATCAGGTTTTATTTGAGGGAGGAGTTTCTTTACATAAGCTTGAATGGTTTCATTCTTCTTATGTTTTGGCCACTTTAGATGGACTATCTCGTAATCCCCGAGGTCGAGATTTTTAAAAACTTTATCATTAGCACCAACTCCCGGAATTAAGTAAATTGTTTTACTCATGGTTAATTCAATTCGTTCACTAATTTTAGATCGGTTTCCGTCCGGTAATTTTAATTTTGCGGGGTAAAACAGGTCTACATTACACAATCGTTAAATGAATATGGTGTTTTCGTTTTAAAAGTCAAAACTATTTTCCACAATGGCAACCCAAACTGTTAAAAAAAACAAGCACAAAGAGCTCACCTTTACTCCGGCCAGCAAGACTTTTGTTCGAACTTTTATGGCTCCTTTTAAGTTTTATTTCAGCCCTCAGTTTTACGGCTTAAAAGAGTTGGATGTTACGAAACCGGCCCTATATGTATCTAACCATACCATTTTGGGCATTCTGGATGGTTTTCCATTCGGCACCGAAGTATACCTGCAAAAAGGGGTTATGCTTAGGGCGCTGGCCGATAGTACCCACTTTAAATTTCCGGTATGGAGAGAAATTATTTCGCAAAACTTTGGCATTGTTGAAGCATCGCGGGCCAACTGCGCTACCTTAATGAAGCAGGGCGAAAGCCTGGTAGTTTATCCCGGCGGTGCCCGCGAAATTTGTAAAAAGAAAGGCGAGCAATACGTTTTAAAGTGGGCCGACCGCAAAGGCTTTACGCGGATGGCCATGGAATACGGTTACGATATTATACCCGTTGCCGCAGTGGGAGCAGAGGAGGCTTTTACAATCATTAAAGACTCTAACGATATACTCAACTCGCCGTTTGGCAAGTTTTTGAAGTTTATTGGCGTCGCCGAACACTATTTAAAAAACGGCGAACTAATGCCACCGGTGGTGCGAGGCATTGGCGATACTATTATACCAAGGCCTGCAAAATTGTACTTCAGCTTTGGTAAACGCATATCAACCGCCAAATACAAATCAAAATTTGAGGACCCCGAAACGCAGGAGATGATTAAGAAGAAGGTAGAAGACTCCCTGCACAAACAATTTGGCGAGCTTTTCGAAATACGCGATAACGATACCGACCGCAGCAAATGGAGAAGGCTACTAAATATGAAGAAGCCCGAGGTGAAGAGTTGATTAATACATTTAAACACAAAGGGCACAAAGAATAAATCTTAGTGAACTTAGTGCTGTATTTTCTTTGTGGCCTTTGTGTTAGATTGCCTTTAAATTATGAATCCATTCCGCACCATTATAACCCCGCAAAAGCCCGGCTTTACAATCTCGCACACCGACCGGTTGGTGAGTATTGGTTCCTGCTTTTCCGAAAACATTGGGCAGCGGTTTGGTAATTACAAGTTTAACATCAACATCAATCCTTTTGGGCAGCAGTATAACCCGCATAGTATGGCGCAGGCAATAGAGCGCTTGCTCAATCCCGTACCGTACACCGAAAAGGATTTGGTTTTGCATAACGAGCAATACCACTCGTTTCATCACCACGGCAGTTTTTCAAAAAGCACAGCTGAAGAAACTTTGCTGGGCATAAACAACAGCCTGCATAAGGCTTCAGAAGATTTGCATAAGGCCACCATTTTGTTTCTCACCTTCGGCACCGCTCATGTTTTTAAGTTGAATGAAACCGGTGCTACTGTTTCTAATTGCCACAAATTACCGGGCACCCTGTTTAGCCAGCAGCTAATGTCGCCTACCGATATAATAGCTGTTTTGCAACCGGTACTCGATAAACTGAAACAGGTAAACCCTAACTTAAAAATTATACTAACCGTTAGCCCGGTGCGCTACTTTGCTTTTGGGGCTTACGAGAATAGCGTAAGCAAAGCACATTTGTTTACAGCGATAAACGCCCTGCAACAAAACCACCCTCAGCATTATTACTTCCCCGCTTACGAATTGGTAATGGACGACCTGCGCGACTACCGCTTTTTTGCCGATGATATGCTGCACCCCAACCAACAAGCCATTGATTATGTATGGGAAAGTTTAGCCAACACTTTTTTCGATAGCAAAACTACCGGTGCCCTGCAGCAAATAGAAGAAGTGTTACAAGCCATCAACCACCGGCCCCGTAACCCCCATAGTGAAGCACACAAAAAATTTGTAGCTAAAAGTTTGGAGAGGATGGAAGGGTTGAAGAAGGAGTTGGGAGTGGAGTTTTAATAGTTAACAGCATTCATGAAAAAAGCCGCGGCTATATTCAGTAAACTACTGCCAATCATTTTATTGGCTTTGGTACTACTGTTTATAACACAAGCTGTTTACGCCCGTGCCGGCGGAGCCGGTGGTGGTTCAAGCGGCGGCGGTGGAGGGGGTGACGACGGTGATGGTATTTTTGATTTAGTTTTCGATTTAATAGAGTTGATGTTCTATAACCCCACCCTGGGTGTAATAGGTATTATGGTGGTTGTACTGGTGGGCGTTTTTTTGAGGACAAGGCGTAATGATTAATTATATCCTCATTGCAACGAAGCAATCCTGAAATTACCTGTGCTTGCCCTTTCGTAATTTCAACCCAATACTTACCCTCTAATTTAATTTGCTACATTTATTAATCATTATATTTAAAGTTCTATCACCAAAAAACTCAATTATGAAAATGAGCAAAATGCTACCCCTGCTACTGGTTTTTATCTGCATGTTCTCGTCCTTTTCGGGTGACGTAAAACCGTATACCAACGGCGACAAATGGATACCCGCCGATTTTGATCCGCGCCAGGGTGTGCTGCTTGTTTTGAATTTTTCGATTAAAGAAAACCCGAACGCTTACCTTAAAAAAGCACAGGATAAGGCCACCAACGAAATGAAAGAAGTTATGGCCGCAGGTTACCCCTACAAATACGAATTTGTTAGCAAGGAAGACCTTAAAGGCAGCAAATACGCCGATTTGGATAAATATCGCTTTGCTGTAGTTGATGGTAACACCTATACAATGAGTATCGGTAGCGGCTCGGGTGGCAGCTCATCTAATGTATTTCATATTTACGATAGAAAACTGGATAAGCATTATCCCGATACCGGCCATCCTTCTTCTGGCGTTGATATCACATTAAAGGGAACTATCGCCACTATAGTGAAATACTTAAAGGATTTAAAGCCTGCCGCTAAAGGGGGCGAGCATTGATCGCTTCCCAGCCGAGTCTCCCTTTCCGGCTTTGCGGAATGGGGACTCGGCGTATATAGCCTGACCTCACGCCGAGTCCCCAACCTTCGGAAGGGAGACTCGGCTGGGAAGGAAAAGGGAGTTGGGTATTGAATTCTAACATTTTCCTCCAATAAAGAAATGGCTGTCGGAAAAAGATACAAATAAATAAAAAACTGATATTTGCTGAATGCTAAGAATTCAACTTTTCATTGCTCTTCTTTTTTTGCTTTGTGCTACTTCTGTCAACGCACAGCAATTACAAATAGATAGTTTAAAGCAACAATTGGCTGCCGCAAAGGCCGATAGCGTAAAAATTACTTTGGCCGTTCAAATAAGCCAGGCATACAGTAACACCAATCTCGATTCAATGGTGCATTACTCTACGCAAACCATTAATTTATTGCGTAATGCACTGGCAACTGAAAGCGAGGATAGCAATAAGCTGCAAATTCTATGGGCCATTAGCGATATGTATCATTATGTAAATAACGACTCGATGGTAGTTAACGCAGAGCGTGCATTGCTGCTTTGCGTTAAAAACAAAAACCTTTTTGCTGCCCGTAGCGAAGTAATAGCATTGGGTAAGCTGGCCGACGCTTTATGGTGGGCAGGTAATTACCCCGATGCCAAGGCAACATTTTTTAAAGCTTTGCAAATAGCCGAATCACTGAATGATACTGTGCAGATTGCAAGTACCTATGTAGGTATAGCCTATGTAAACCGAAACGCCGGCGACTACCGGCAAGCCATAAACTATTACACCAAAGCCGAAAACTTAGCCAGGCGAATTGGCGACAATAACACTTTAATGACGGTATTTGTGGATAAAGGAAAATCGTATGAACAACTCGGGATTCTTGATTCGGCATATACTTATCTTCAGGAAGGCATGGCCTTGCAATTCAGGTTAACCCAAGGCAAAAACCTTTATGGCGGTGGGGCGCACGCCTGTTTGGGCATTATCTATTCTAAAATGGGAAAGAAAGAACTCGCTGAAGAGTTTTTCCGGCAATCATTTCAATTGAGTTCCGAAGTAAACAATATCCGCATTCTGGCCCGTAGCTATACTGAATTCGCTGAGCATTTTTACCGCTTCCATCAACCCGACTCGGCCATTTACTACGCCTCTAAGGGTTTGCTAATAGATATGCAGTTTGATTTGTGGGTTCAGCAACTAAATGCCGCTACACTGCTGGCTAAAGCTTATAAACAGGAAAATAAGATTGATAGCGCTTTCAAATATCAGCAACTGATGATTGATACCAGGGATAGTGTATTTGGCCGCGAAAAAATTAACCGCATGCAGGCGCTTGAGTTTAATGAGCAATTACGCCAGCAGGCATTGGCATTGGAAAGAAGCAAAGAGCAGGACGAACGGAGGCAAAATATTCAATACGCGCTAATTGCTATTGGGCTGGTTACTTTCATTATCCTGTTTTTATTTTTAAGCCGAAGCTTCATAACCAGCCCCAAACTGATTACATTTTTTGGTGTAATTGCCCTGTTGTTGGTTTTCGAATTTCTCAATTTGTTGCTTCACCCGTTTTTAGAAAGAGTAACAAATCATTCGCCTTTGCTTATGTTGTTAGCGCTGGTTTGTATTGCAGCTATCCTCGTTCCTCTGCATCATAAATTGGAAAAATGGACTACCGTAAGGCTTGTTAAAGTAAACAAATCAACGCGGTTGGCAAATGCCAAAAAAACAATTGAAAAGCTTGAAAGCGAGACTGACAATTAATTTTCGACCATGAAAAGAGCCTCGGTTATATTCAGAAAACTACTGCCAATTATTTTGCTGGCGTTAGTAATACTGTTTGTTACCCAAGCTGTGCACGCCCGCGCAGGAGGGGCCGGTGGTGGTTCAAGCGGCGGCGGTGGCGGGGGGGACGATGGTGATGGCATCCTTGATTTGGTTTTCGATTTAATAGAGTTAATGATCTATAACCCCACCCTGAGTGTAATAGGTATTATGGTGGTTGTATTGGTGGGCGTTTTTTTGAGGACAAGGCGTAATGATTAATTAGATGCTCAGGGGAAATAACCTCTTCAGCCATTATACTTTTTTATATCCCAATTGCGTTTAATAGCCGGTGCTTTTCCAATTTCTATACACGCTAACTACAGCTTATGAAAACCAAATTTCACTTAATCGGTAGAACCTTTTGCCTGATTATTATCGGCATCCTTGCTTCAACATCTGCGTCATCACAAACCATCGATGAGCTATTTAAAGAGGTTAACAGCCGGTTCTATTTTAAAGGCGAACCCATTCACCCCGAGTTGTTGCACCTTTTTAATTCGTCCATGAGTGATGCGCCTATTGTAATGACGGTTGATTTGTGCACCGGTTACCATTCCAACCTGTGCTATCACAAAACAGCCGTTGACGGTAAAATTGTAACCGAACATTTACACGATAGAGAGGGCAATCAGCAAGGCACTTATGAGTACGAATATCTTGGCAAGCTTGATAATGGGGTGCATGTGGTACGCACCCTGTGTTACGGCGAATTGCTGGGCGCTTCAAACGATTTGCTGTTTGTCAGTTTCAAAATCCGCAAAACATACGATTACAATGGCAAAGTGCAAGCGCAATTATTAATGACCCTGGAGAGATGTTATAACATTGGCGATAGGCTTACCTCAAAAGTTACGCTCTCTAAAAACACCGTTACCATCAATAAACCTATTGGTAGTAATAAAGCTGTTGTGGTTGCTTTTGGCGAGGGGCAGTAATAAAAAAGCGCCGTTGAGGGTCCCGATATCTATGGGCACTCTCAACGGCTCGTATCAATCAATTATTCAGCATGCGCATGCTCAGCTAACGGTATAAATACCAGGCCGTTTTCAAACGCATCTATCTTTATGCCGCCGTGTTTGTGTATTTCGCCGCTCAGTATTTTCTTCGATAATTCGTTGATGATTTCTTTTTGGATAACACGTTTTAATGGGCGTGCACCAAACTGAGGGTCGAAACCTTCTTCGCCTAAATAATCCAAAGCATCATTGGTTATCTGCAGCTCCATATCTTTCGATTTCAGCAACTCGCGCAATTGAGCAAGTTGTAAATCTACAATGTCGCGTATCTGTTTTCTCATCAGCGGACGGAACATCACAATCTCATCTATCCGGTTCAAAAACTCGGGGCGGATTGTTTGGCGCAAGCGGTTCATTACTTCAATCTTAGTAGTTTCAGTAACTGCATCCACCGTTTCATCAGTCACGCTATCAAAGTTAGCCTGTATAATATCACTACCCATGTTACTGGTCATAATGATAATGGTGTTTTTAAAGTTGACGGTGCGGCCCTTGTTATCCGTAAGTCTTCCATCATCCAATACCTGCAGTAAAATGTTGAACACATCGGGGTGCGCTTTTTCAATTTCATCAAACAGTATAACACTGTATGGCTTGCGGCGCACGGCCTCGGTTAACTGTCCGCCCTCCTCATAACCAACGTATCCCGGAGGTGAACCCACCAGGCGCGATACCGAATGCTTCTCCTGGTATTCGCTCATGTCAATACGCACCATAGCATGTTCATCGTTAAACAAAACTTCGCTTAATGCTTTGCTCAATTCGGTTTTACCCACACCGGTGGTTCCCAAAAACAGAAACGAACCAATGGGTTTACGTTCATCCTGCAAACCGGCGCGGCTGCGGCGTATGGCATCGGCTACGGCAGTAATAGCCTCGTCTTGTCCTTTAACGCGTTCGCGCAGTTTATCTTCCAGGTGTAGTAATTTTTCCTTTTCGCCCTCCAGCATTTTTGTAACCGGTATACCGGTCCACTTGCTAACTATGCTTGCAATATCTTCGCTGGTTACCTCTTCTTGCAAAATCCTTTTCTCCGGCGAAATCTTGGCCAGTTCTTTTTCAAACTTCTTAATATCGGTTTCGGCATCTTTTAGTTTGCCGTAACGTATTTCGGCAACTTTGCCGTAATCGCCTTCGCGCTCTAACCGGTCGGCATCAACTTTCAGCGTTTCAATGTCGCGCTTACGTGCGCTAATGCGGTCAACAATTTCTTTCTCCTTTTGCCATTTGGCTTTAAACTCGCCGCGTTCTTCTTTTAAGTTTGCTAAAGTTTCGTTTAGCTCCTTCAGTTTCTTGGTGTCGTTTTCACGCTTAATGGCTTCAAGCTCAATTTCAATTTGCATAATGTGACGCTCAATCTTATCCAGTTCTTCGGGCAGCGAGTCCATTTCCAAACGCAGTTTTGCTGCGGCTTCGTCAATTAAGTCAATAGCTTTATCCGGTAAAAAGCGGTCAGTAATGTATCGGTCGCTTAAAGTTACTGCGCTGATAATGGCATCATCCTTTATCCTTATTTTATGGTGTGTTTCGTACCGCTCCTTCAATCCACGAAGAATTGAAATAGCATCTTCAACACTTGGCTCATCAACCATCACCTTTTGAAAGCGGCGTTCAAGCGCCTTGTCTTTCTCAAAATATTTTTGATACTCGTTTAAGGTAGTGGCACCAACCACGTGCAACTCGCCACGAGCCAGTTCGGGTTTAATAATGTTTGCGGCATCCATGGCGCCTTCTGTAGCACCGGCACCCACCAAGGTGTGTATTTCGTCAATAAACAAAATGATACGGCCTGCGCTTTCTTTTACCTCCTTCACCACGGCCTTCAACCTTTCCTCAAAATCGCCGCGGTATTTGGCACCGGCCATCAGCGCACCCATATCAAGCGTATAAATGGTTTTGTTTTTCAGGCCTTCAGGCACATCGCCCCTTACAATACGGTGTGCAATGCCCTCGGCAATGGCGGTTTTACCAACGCCGGGTTCGCCCACCAAAAGTGGGTTGTTTTTTGTTTTGCGCGAAAGAATATGCATTACCCTGCGTATTTCTTCATCGCGGCCAATAACAGGGTCGAGCTTGCCATTTTTGGCTTGGGCGTTAAGGTTAATGGCGTATTTATCAAGCGAGTTGTATTTGGCATCGGCACCCTGTTCGGTAACCTTGCTGCCTTTGCGTAATTCTAAAATAGCGGCGCGCAATTTCTTCTCTTGTAGGCCGGCGTCTTTTAAAAGTTTGCTGGTATCGTCGCCCAAAACAACCATGGCCAACATCAGGGTTTCAACGCTTACATAGGTATCGTCAAAATCTTTAAGCAGTTTGTTAGCCGTTAAAATCAACTTGCCTATGGCCGGCGAAGGCTGTATATCAGCGCTTTGTCCGCTTACTTTGGGCAGGGTGCGCAGTTTCTCTTCAACCTTACCCAAAATAATATTGCGGTTTACACCCGCTTTTTCGAGTATAAACGGCAGCGAATCCTGGTCAACTTCCAACATCCCCTTCAGCAGGTGAATCGTCTCCAGTTGCGGTGAGCCGTTGTTAAATGCCTCTTGTTGGGCACTGCTAAGTGCTTCAAGGGCCTTGGTGGTGAAATTATTTGCATTCATAGTCAGTATTGAGTAGTGAGTATTTAGTATTAAGACAAAGCAAATTCCAGTTTAACGCAATAACTACAACCCCACAAAAATGAATTTCTTGTGTGCTTTGTATTAATCTTTGTGCTCTTTGTGTTAAACTGCATTTTATTCGCACAAAGTTGGCAAAAAGCGCTCCATAAAAATATGAGTAAAATTTGTCAGGTTTATGATGAAAATCAATGCCTTAACGTCCGATTTGAGTCAAAACTGGTGGAAATTTTTTCCGAATGGTTCAAAGGGAGGGAGAATTATTGCGGCTATTTATCCTCTCATTTTTCAATTACTAGCCGGCTCACCCACTTATTATTTCCAGAAAGTGTAATGGAAATCACATAAACACCGGCACTAAGCTGAGGCAACGATAGTTTGTATTGAACCGATTCCTGGTTCTTATCTATATCTTTAGCGTACACAAGCTGCCCTATTTCATTTAAAATACTTAAATGAATTTTGCCCGTTGCCACTGATGAACATTGAATTGTAAAATTACCATCATTCGGGTTAGGCATAACACTGGTTTTGCCACTTTTGGTTACCTGCTCAACACCGGTGCAAATTGCTACCACCAAAGGCTGGTTGGTGGTGTCAAACCCGGCAGGGTTGCCGGCAATTAAAGTAGCATTGTACGTTCCGGGGCTTGGATAATAAACAACCGGGTTTTGCTGGGTAGAATTAGACGGCACCCCGCCCGGAAAACTCCATTGCCATGAAGTGGGATTAAATCCTGAAACATCTGTAAACCGGATGGTATCTAAACAGTAGTTGCCTGAGTTATTGGTTTGGTAAGCGGCCGATGGCCGGTTATACCAGTTATTATAAAGGCTCGTTTCCCAAATATCGCGGCCGTAGGTTGCTGCGCGCAATTTACCTGCGGGGTATGATATCTTCAAATCGTAAATCGAAGTGTTAGGCAGCCCGGCATCAAAGGGCACCCAATGATTTAAGGTGCTATCAATATAATAAAGCCCCCCGCCGTACGAAAGGCCGGCATAAAGCGCACCCGGCGAATTTTTAAGCAGTACTAAAGAGTAAACATTAAAAATTGGCGATGAAGGCAAACCCACCGAGTAGTTAAGCCAGGTTTGCCCGCCGTTAGTGGTAACATAAACGCCATCATAAGCGGCTACCCAGGCATTTTGAGGATTTGTATACGACACAATAAGGGCATACATGGGATAAGGAAGGCTTTGAGTGATGTTGGTAAAAGTTTGCCCCCCATCGGTTGAAAGGAACAGGCTATCGTAGGTTGAGGCATATATATAATTAGAGTCGGTGGGTGCAATGGCGATGTTTACATAAGCATTGCCGTAGTAATCATTCGGGTTTAAAGGCGGCGAGTTTAATTGGGTAAATGAATTACCCGCATCGGTAGATTTATAAATAAAGTCTTTGCCAACATATAAACTGTTATGGTTTTGCGGATTGAGAACGTAAGGGCATTCCCAACTGCCAAGGCCATTTACACCGGTGCCATAAGAATTGACAATATTAGTTAGGGTAACACCACCGTCGGTTGATTTATCGATATACCCAAACTGCGCCGAGGTATAGATGATGTTATCGTCTGTTGGGTCAATTATTCCCATCATACCATCGCCGCCATCAATGCTGTTTGCACTGGTATCCTGCTGCAGCAATGTTCCGTCATCCTGCCTTGAAGTAAGATAAGTGCCGGCTGTATTAAAGGAGGTAAAGGTAGTATACAACTGGCCGATATTAATTCCGTTGTTAAGGCCCGCCCATGTGTTTCCGGCGTCAGTTGAGATGAATATTCCCCCGTCGTTAGCAGTAAAAACAGTATCACCGCCCTGGCCGAAAAAACGTATATCGTGGTGATCCGAATGGTCGCTTGTCCAGGCAGTGTACCAGCTAACTCCCCCGTCGTTCGAATAATCAGAATTAACACCACCCATTACCAAAACATCCCTGTTAACCGGCGAGGCACTGATAACAAGTGCATAAGTAGCATAACCGCCGGTTGCATCAGGCGAGGCGCATTGTAGCGTAAAGTTATTTCCACCATCCAGCGACCGGTAAACGCCAATAAAATTCGACATCAAAACTCCGCCGCTAACAGCACCGGTATCGGTAACCAATATATATACGCAGTTTGTATCGGCCGGTGTAACCGCCATTCCAAACCCGCCCGATGTAATTGCATCAGGTAAGCCACCGGTCATCACATTCCAGGTAGTGCCTGCATTATTCGACCGGTATAGCTGGTCGTTAGTAGCGTAAATAACATTCGGGTTACCCGGTTTAAACTCCATGCAAAGCATATTGGGTTGGTTCAAAACCTTACTCCAACTGTTGCCACCGTTCATGGTTCGGTAAATGCCAACATTTGTGGCGGCGTACATAACGTTTGTATCGGTGGGATGCATGATTAACCTGGATATGGTAACATATTGCGACGTAGTAAATATTAACCCCGTATTAACCCATGTTTGGCCTCCGTTAACCGATTTTAAAACACCAGTACTTAATGAAGCCGTGTTGGCATAATCGCCGGTGGCAATAAAAAGAGTTTGAGTATTCGTTGGATTAATAATCACATCACTAACCCCTATTTGCGACAGGTTATCGGTGTTTAGCAATTGCCAGTTCTGGCCAAAGTCGTTAGTTTTCCATAACCCGCCCGAAGGCGCACCGGCGTATATGACATTGCCGTCAAGCGGGTCGAACCTAACACAGTTTAGCCGCCCTTTGCAACTCCACCCATAAAAACTAAACGGGTCTTTGGGGCCAATATAATTCCAGTTAGCCGCAGCCCGGGCTGTTGCCGATATTAATTTATCCCTGTAGAAATTATATTCGGCAGTATCAAAGGCATTTTGCCTTAAGCCCCCGGTTGCCACCATGCGCCCCAGCATTTCGCGTTCCCACCGCTTATAAAGCATCCATGAGTCATCACGGTTTGTTTCTGCACCCCGGTGTTGTAATATTTCATTCTTGTTCAAATTCCACCATTGGTTAAATTCTTTTTGAACTGTAAAAAAGTTTACGCGTACGTCGCGCATATCCTTTAACCAGTTTTGCGCGTTTGCCCTAAACAAATTAAACAGCAGTATGCAAAATATTGGCAGCGCTTTTTTCATATCAATAAAATTATGGCGCCTGTGTAAAGGCTACGTATAAAGAAAAGCAAATTTGGCAAAGCGTACGGCATGATGAAAATAGAATTTGTAACCCTATTCGGGCATAGTTGTATTGCCCTATTTTTTCAGAATAATACCACCCAGGGGGCTTAAAGAAATGCTGCCACCGGTAAAGCGTGTACCATCCCCAATTGAATATAACACATGACAGTTGCCGGAGTATGAAAGTTCCTTTTTCTCTTCAGTAAAATTCATTACAACAAGCACCTCTTCTTCATCCAATTTTCGGGTATAGGCCAACACGCCTTCGGGTAAGGCTGTATTGCTTAACAGTTCAAGGCTACCTGATTGAATGGCGGGTGTTTGGTTACGGATTTTTAAGATTTGCTTTACTACGTTTAAAAGGGAGTTTTCATCTTTTGTTTCTACCTCAACGTTTACATCCTTAAAATTGGGATGAACCGGTAGCCATGTTTTAGCGGAGGAGGAAAACCCTGCGTTTGGAGAATTGTTCCATTGCATCGGTGTGCGCATTTCATCACGGTTCATAGTTTCGCCAAGCAATTCAAAAATAAACCGCGGAACGGCTTTGTATTTTTGGCCAATAGGGTCGAGCGACGTGTGGTAAGGGAATTTGGCATCGGTCATTCCTATTTCTTCGCCCATATACATACAGGGTACACTGCGCACGGTAAGCTGCATCAGGTGCAAAACCTTTGCTTTTCGTACATCGTTACCAAGCCTCTTCATGCTTCTGCGACGGTCGTGGTTGCTAAACACATACACGGGCATAAAAGGCGAAGGGAAATCTTTTTCAAGGTTACTTATCAGCTCATAAAAGTAATGAGCGCTAAATTTGAAAGGCAGCATTTCAAAATCAAAAACCAGGCCCAGCCCGTCATTCTTTTCGGCGCCCGAAAACCTGCGGATAGCTTTTCTGTCGCCAAACACTTCACCTAAAAGCATTTTACTGCCATACTCATCGCATACGGCACGCAACTCTTTTGCAAAACCAGCGGTTTCGGGTTGATTGATGCTGTATTTCGCCTCCTGAAAAAACGAGGATGGGTCACTTTCAGATGGGAAGATTTTCATTTTAAACGGATTGTTGCGGAACAACGCGTCTTTGTATATCACATTAAAGATATCGAGCCTGAATCCGTCGATTTGCTTGTTTAACCAAAACCTTACGTTTTGCAACATTACCTTTTTAACCTCGGGGTTGCGGTAGTTGAGGTCGGGCTGAAAAGGCAAAAAGCTTGACCAAAAATACTGACCCCTTTCTTTACAATAATGCCAGCCTGTGCCACCGGTCATGCTGTACCAGTTGGTTGGCTTATCGCGCCAGATATACCAATCGGCTTTAGGATTGGTACGCGAAGAGGATGATTCTTTAAACCAGGGGTGCTCCATCGAGGTGTGGTTCATTACCATATCCAAAACCAGTTTCATGCCCCGCTTGTGCACTTCTTCTATCAACTGCATGGCATCGTCCATATTGCCGGCGCCGGGGTCAATATCGGTATAGTCCGTAATATCATATCCAAAATCGACGTTGGCAGAACTGAAAAAAGGTGAACTCCATATCGTTTCGAAACCCACACTTTGTATGTAATCCAGCTTTTGAATAATGCCTTGTATATCGCCTACGCCATCGGCATTGGTATCGTAAAAAGACCGGGGATATACCTGGTAGATAGTTGTAGTGTGATACCAAGGCAGCTTTAAGGATGGACTCATGTACTAGGAACTTAGAGGAAAGATAGCTTTTAAAGCCGGCTTATTTTCTATTACCAAACAAACACCAACTCCTGCTTAATATCCGGGTGCAGCGAATGGGCTACGGGGCAGGCGCGGGCGGCGTTTTCTAAAATGGTTTTGTCCTTATCGGTAAAGTTATTGGGCGGAAATTTAAGCGTGGCGTGAACCTCAGATATCCGGCGGGGGTTAGATGCCATTACTTTGGTAATATCTATTTCGGTGCCGGTTAAATCAAGGCCCATATCGCGGGCCTTAATACCCATAATGGTCATCATGCAACTGCCCAGGGCGGTGGCTACTAAATCGGTGGGAGAGAAGGCCTGTGCCAAACCCTGGTTATCGAGCGGCGCATCGGTTATTATTTGAGTGCCGGAGTGTAAATGGGTTAATCGGGTGCGCAGGTTACCCTCGTAAACAACTTTTGATGTCATAACGCGTTAATTTTGAAATACAAAAGGCAATTTAACACAAAGGCCACAAAGTAACGAAATACTAAGGCCGCAAAGAAAACCAAAGATAAAGGCACCAAAAACTGTATTCTTTGTGTTTTTTGTATTAACCTTTGGGAGCTTTGTGTTAAACTGCATTTGTATTAACAAATCAATTTGGTTTAAGTTTGTATTATTATTGAATGATGGTGCGCAAATTTTCTATTCTTCTTTTTGCACTGGGTATTACATCGGGCGTTTTTGCGCAGTTTGGCAAAAAACCGGTTGATATGCAGGATTACCAATACCACCACGAGGCTTCGGGTGGCTTGCGGTTGCAAAGCAACGGCGTTACCCTGTTTGGCGAGTATGGCTGGATTAAGGACTTAAAAACAACCCGCCTTTTACAAGTTGAATACACCTACGATATTGATTACCGGATGAAGAAGGATAAAGCGCAAATACAGGATGGGCGCGATTATTTTTACGGACTTCAAAATCACTTTCATGTTATACGGGTTAGCTATGGCATTAAACGCACCATTGCCGAAAAGGCCGACCACAACGGTGTGCGCTTAACCTTTGTTGGTTTTGGGGGTATTGCCCTGGGCCTGCTTAAACCTTATTACCTGAACATACAACAAAGCGATAGCAGCTTAAACGCCGTGCCTACCCGTTACACCCCAGCCACCGCCAGCCAGTTTTTAGACCAAAACCATATTTTAGAAGCGGCCCCCATACGCTACGGCCTTAACCAAATACAACCGGTGCCCGGCCTTACCGCCAAAATTGCTTTAGATTTTGACTGGGGCATTAAAGACGAGTTTGTAAAAGCCCTTGAAGCCGGTGCCGTTATTGATATTTACTACAAGCGCCTGCCCATTTACGCCAATAACTACAACCGGTTTTACCAGTTTGGCGTTTATCTTTCTTTCCAGTTTGGGAAGAGGTGGTAGGGATTTCTATAAATCAAAAATAAACGAGGATGGGCGAATAATTATTCGCCCATCCTCGTTTATTCCATCCAATAAAAAAGGCTTATGCCGAGTTTTAACTCGGCATAAGCCTTTACTTAAATCCATATAACCGGTGGTAGTTTATTTAACCACTACCAAACGTTGAACCCCGGTGTTAACTCCGCTTTTAACTTTAACCAGGTAAATGCCTGCACTTAGAGGGGCAACATTAACCGTTGTACCGGTGGCGGGCATTCTGCCTTGTAATAGTTCTTTACCAAGCATATCTTCAACCTGGTAAGTGGCTTCGTCGTTAAATGTGCCTCTTATCATTACTTCGGCACTGGTAGGGTTAGGTAGCAGGGCAAACTCAATATTGCTAACTGCACTTATACCGGTTGTGCCACCTTTTAGTGTGGTTATAACGGTATTTGTAATTACCGGTGCGTTGGCATCAAAATAAATGTTACCGGTGTTAAATACCTGTGTGCCCGGTGTTAAGCCCGGTTTAAGATTAGCGCGTATGGCAATTGAACCCTGGCTGGCCAATAAACTGGCACCGGTATCGGGCAGGTTAATGTTTGCAAACGAAACTACCAGCACATTACCAATAACCTGTGCAACATGCGGATGACTGGCATAAGTTACGGTTACCGTTGATAGGTCAATATTATCGCTTAAAGTGTCGCGTACAATTATTGTATTGGCAGGGGCGTTACCGGTGTTTTGGAAGTGGATAGTGTAAGCTACTGTTCTGATAGCATCTTCAACCTCGCCTCTTGCTCCGCGGCCTTTAGGCGAAACAGATTTGCCGTTAGGGTCCCATGAACCAACTACTGAATCGATGATACTTGAAACATTATCGCCGGGAGTTAAGTCGCCGTTGATTGGGTTAACCCACATGGTATCGTAAACTAAGGAAGCCAACGGTAAACTGCTATCGGCCGCAAGGTCAACAAAAATATAGCCGGAGGAACCGGGTGTTAAGCTGCTGTAGTTGTAGGTAATCAAGTGGTTCGATACATCAATAACAGCGGGCCCCGGTTGCGAAGAAACGAACGAAGTGCCTACAGGGTAACTGTAAACAATGGTACCGTTCATTAGTATCGTTCCGTTGTTGTAATATTCCAAATAGGTGTAAAGCGGAAAGCCCGGTGTAACAGTTGATGCATGGAATAAATACGCTTGCATATCCTGCACCGGTACGTTGCTTACTACCTGGCAGTAATTAGAGGTGCAAAGTGTATTGCCATTGGCAGAATCGGTAGAGGTGGTAGTTAAGCACACGGTCCAGGTTCCTTGCGAGTTATAAACGTGGTAAGGATTGTTGAGGGTGGATGTAGTGCCATCGCCAAAATCCCAACTACTGGTTGTGCTGCCGTAAACCGACTGGTTATAAAAGTAAACCGTGTCGTTAGAAACATACGTGTTAAAATAAGCCTGGCAATAAGGATAATTATTGAGTGAGTCATTGTATACATAAACCCATTGCTGAGACGAACATGAGTCGCCGGTGCTGTAATAAAGGGTCATAGTTACATCGTAGGTTCCGGAGTTGGTGTAGTAATGCACCGGACTGATAACATTACCGGTAGTGCCATCACCAAAATTCCAACTAACCGAGGAGAGAGTATAGCTTGCATCGTAACTACCATAAAAGGCTACGCTTTGCAGGTTAATTCCCTGCTGGCTATATTGAAACGAACAATTACCCGGTGCTGAAATAGTATAGCAGGTATAACCAAAACATCCACCGGCGTCTGTAACATCAACGCAATAATTGGTACCGGCAAGCAAACCACCGTTTGCTCCGCATAAAGTAGAACCGGTATCACCGGTAGACCAATAATAGTTATAAGGGGCTGTTCCTCCAATTAGAGTAGTAGTTAAACCTAATTGACCATTGCATGCCAATGAATCCGGATAAAGTGCAACACTTATCTGGCAATTGTTATTGGATGAGCAGGTGGTATTGTAGCATCCATTGGCATCGCTAACGGTTACACAAAGGCCCTGTCCTGCGTTTAATTCGCAGGCACCCGATCCGTTGGTACTGTTTGACCATACGTAAGTGTATGGCGCGGTGCCACCGGTTATTAGGGCCGTAAAGTGCCTCAACCCTCCGGGGCATGTTGAGGTATCGGCCACCAATGCTACAGAAAGGCTACAAGGTACTTGCACCTCCAGGTAAATGTTCAGGGTATCGCACCCAAGGAACAGTCCATTGCTATACGTACATTGGTAAACCTGCATAACATCCTGTCCAACAAAGCCCTGGTTTGGGCAGTACTGCAAAAAGGTATTGGTAGCAGCGGCCACTCCGTTTTGCGGCTGGGTTATAATAACTATGCTATCAAACTGGCCTCCATTTGCCAGGTTACTGGTCATCGTATCGCACTGGTTTTCGTTTACAACCACCGTCATCGATGAGATTTGCTGGCTAAATACTTTAGCCGATAATGCCAGGCACATTATCAGTATCAGCGCTGTTTTAAATGGTTTCATAAGTTTTGGTTTATGGTTTTTAAAATCAATTTTATTTAAATGCTGTTTTGAAATCTGGTGATGTTTTATTTATGAGCTGTTCATAAGCTTTGTTTTATAACTACTGAACAATAATTTTTTTAACCACTTCGTACACTGCAGTTTTTATTTGCACCAAATAGGCGCCCGGTTCAATACCGGTACCGGTTAAATCAATATTTGCGCTACTGCTGTTGCCAAATGTGGCTGAGTATATTTTTCTTCCGGCCAGGTCGGTAATTTCTACCTGTTCAATTTTTTCGCCCTTAATAAAAATATGGCCACCGGTTGGGTTAGGGTATATTTCAATGGCATTTAATCTCTCTTCGGTAATGCCCGTAGCGCTTTTGTTAATCTTTATGCTGGCCTGTTGGGTACATAATGCCTGCACTTCGTTGTACTTATTAATCAGGCGGGGCTTGCTGGCGTATAACCCAAGGTTATACCAACCCGGTGCATGGGTAATGCCGCAAATATTATCGTCGATAGGGATAATGGCATGCAGCACGGGGCCGCCTCCTTGTGCATCAAGCTGGTTAATGTTGGTTATAGCTATATCAATGCTGCCGGGTGTTGATTCCTGGCTAAAAAATAAACCCTTGTTGTTGGGTAATAACCACGATGCACCGGTTAAAAACTGTATGGAACCGCGCGGAATAAAACCGGTATCGTAATTTAAGGTAAATGCAATACCATATGCTTGGTTGGATGTGCCATTTGACCCAAGGTTAATTGTTATCTGTAAGGTATCTCCATTGGCAACAGTATCGCTGTTGGTGCCTTGCATATAAAGAGGAATGCCGTTGCTACATATACTGGTATCAACCTGGTATTGGGCGGCAACCGGTGCAGTTTGGTGGTAATACCTTTGCACCTGGTACACATCCTGCGAATCAACAATACCATTGCCATCACAATCGGCGGCAGCGGGGTTTGAGTTGATAAGGTTTGATGGCGGCCATGATAGTGCATTGAATGAAGATGAATCATTTCGCGCCGGGCCTGTGGAATTATAAGTAAGCCCGATTGTAAGTACATCATAGTTTTCTACTACACCATTCTGATCGGCATCGCCTGGGTAAACAAAACTATTGAAAGCCTGCACGTTTATAAAAATCCCCGCGCTATCGGTAACACCATTTACAGTTATACTATATTTAAAGTTATCGACCCCGGTAAAACCCTGTATGGGGCAGTAGCTGATATAATTGCCATTTGGCACGGCAGTGCCGTGCGCGGGTTGGGTAATTATCTCTAATTGCACACCTGTAACATTACCTACATTATCGTTGGCTTCGACATCCAGGTAATTACTGCACGAGCTTTCTAATACATTAAAAAGGTCGTTTTGTGCCCTTACCTGAGCCGCAGCACTATGGTAAAACGACCATATAAAACATATTGCCGCCACCCGTAAAGCCGAACGTATAGTAGTGTTTTTCATTGGTCACTATTTTTCATGATACAAAAATGTAAAGATAAAAAGGTAAAAAGGCATACAATTTTTGCTATCTTTCGGATATTATTAAAAATAATGTGAATTATGGCACAGGCTACGCTTTCGAAAATTGAAGAGATGTCGTCCTTCAGTCCACGGCTTGATGAAGCTTACACGCTGTTATCCGAAGCGCAAAAAAGAGAACTTAGCCGTTACCTGACATCCGCGTATTTTGTGCGTGATAAAAATCTGTTGCAACTACACAACTTCTTTTGTAGCCCCTCTTCAACCGAAGCAAGATACGATAAGCTGGCAGCCTGGAAATTTGTTTTTATCCGCACCCCCTTTAACGAAAAAAAGTTCAGGTACCTCGTGTCAGACTTGCTTTCGGCAGTCGAATCGTTCATTTATTTAGAGCAGGTTTTAGAAAAAAAGCCGGGGTACTACCAGCACCTCCACCGGTATTACACCCTGCACGAAGCCACCGAAAACCATACAGCGCTGGCTGCTAAAATTCAGAACACCACTAAATTAGCTAAGGTGGTTTTGCATCCATCCTCTTATCTCGAAAGGCATTTCGAAAGTGAATTGATTGAGGAGTTGCATACGTCTTCATTAAAAGCCTACCGCAGTTTTGTAAAAGACAAACCCACTGGCGAACCCGGTGGCCTCGATAGTTATTATGTTATTGAAAAGCTACGGCAAATGTGCCACCTGGCCAATAACAACAACGTTTTTGGTTTAAACAACCAAAGCTTTAACCAGGCCGAAGTTTTAAAACTGGCTGTTCACCCAACCTTACAGTCCAACTTTTTTGTGGCCGCATACTATCATGTATATCAACTACTAATAAGCGGTAAAGAGGCCCATTACTATAATTTGAATGAGCTGGTTAACAAGTATGGTTTTGATATGGACGAAACCACCCTGGCCGATTTGCTTACCTATGCCCGTAACTTTTGCATAGCCCAGGTTAATGCAGGACAAAGCCGCTTTTTTGATGAACTGCTTGAACTTTACCGGCAGGGCTTGAAATACGGCTCATTACTGCCTAACGGCGAAATAAACGAGCGCAACTACAAAAACATAGTAACCACCGCCCTGCGCACCGGCCAGCATGAATGGGCACTCGATTTTATGGAGGAATACCGCTACAAGCTTAATAAAGTAGTGCGCGATAATGCCTACAACTATAATATGGCCAACTACTACTTCCATGCCGGCAAATACGATAAGGTGCTGCGCAACCTGCAAAAAGTTCAACTGGCCGATTTGTTCTATGGCCTCGATGCCCGCTCCCTGATGTTAAAATGCTATTTCGAATTAGACGAGACCGAGGCCTTTATGAATACATATTACAGCTTTCGCACCTTTGTGCAGCGCCGAAAGAACGTTTCTAAACAACACCAAAAATTCTACCTCAACCTGCTGCGCTTATCCAAAAAGCTAATGAACCTTCGGCCTTCTGATAGAAAAGCGATTGAGAAACTGGATAAGGAAATCAAAACCTCAACCGCCCTGGCTGATAAAAATTGGTTGGAGGAGAAGTTGAAAGTATATCTATAATATATGCCAATTCACACCCAAAACCCACAACTTCCCCACCACCCGTCTATCCCACAAAACGTTAATTATTGGATGAAAAACCGCTCAAATCGGCGCTAAACAGGCTTTTTGGCATCGGTTTAGCTGTTTTATCCACAGCGCTGGCATTGGGTTTGAGGCCGCCTGCGAATTTTTCACAAAATAATTTCATCTTTGCAGTCTGTCTTGTTTTGAAATTTTTGCGTTTATTTAATCAAATTATAGCTAATGGGTTTATTTGATAAGTGTTACGACTACAATATTACTGAGATAGTTAAGGAGCAGGGTGTATACCCTTACTTCCGCCCTATTGAGGAAAGCGAAGGCCCTGTTGTATTAATGGAAGGCCGCCATGTGGTTATGGCCGGTAGCAACAACTACCTGGGCTTAACCGCTCACCCAAGGGTAAAAGAAGCCGCCATCAAGGCTATCGAAAAATACGGCACAAGTTGTTCAGGCTCACGCTTTTTAACCGGCACCATCGATCTTCACAATAAGCTGGAAGAAAAGATTGCCCGTTTTATGGGGAAAGAAGCTGTGCTATTATTCAGCACGGGTTTCCAGGCAGGTCAGGGGGTTATCTTCCCGCTCATCAGCAAAGGCGATTATATCCTATCTGATAAAGACAACCACGCCAGTATAGTTGCCGGTAATTTATTGGCTGCCTCAATCCACGCCCATGTAATTCGTTACAAACATAACGACATGGAAGACCTTGAGCGCCGCTTAGCTAACATACCCGAGGGTGCCAACAAACTGATTGTTACCGATGGCGTATTTAGCGCACACGGCACCATTGTTAAGTTAGACGAACTTAAAAACCTTGCCAAAAAGTACAAAGCCAATGTGTTTTTAGATGATGCACACGGCTTTGGCGTACTCGGCGAAAAAGGCCAGGGCACTGCCCATTTCTTTAACGCGCAAGACGATATTGACCTGATAGTTTGCACCTTCAGCAAAACCCTTGCCTCGTTAGGCGGTTTTGTTGCCGGGCCAGAGCGCGTTATTAATTACCTGAAACACAAATCACCGGCATTAATATTCTCGGCATCGCCTACACCGGCAGCGGTGGCAGCGGCCGATGCAGCCCTCGACATATTAATAGAGCAACCCGAACTGGCTGCCCGCGTTAGAAAAAACGCCGACCGCGTGCGTGTTGGCCTGCGCGATATGGGCTTTAACGTGGTTGATGGCGAATCGGCCATCGTTCCCGTAATTATTGGCGACGATAACAAAACCTTTGCAATTTGGAAGATGCTATATGATGAAGGCGTGTTTGTTAACGCATTCATATCACCGGCTACCCCTCCGGGTATGCAAATGTTACGCACCAGCTACATGGCCACACACGAAGACCATCACCTGGATGTTATACTCGATAAATTTCATAAAGTGGGAAAAACCCTGGGCCTGTTAAACCCCGAGTATTCGCACACTTGATAAAATACAGCCCCTTCCGTCCCCTAAAGGGGAAACCAGAGCCGGCTTTGGTTTCCCCTTTAGGGGACGGAAGGGGCTGGCTGTTAGTATTCAAAACTTGAAACATTAAACCAGAAACTTCCCTGTTATGAGTTCAAAAAAGCGACACTACTATTTTATTGAAGGCTACGACCCCGCTAACCCATCTAAACTAAAGTACCTGCGCCGCGATATTGAATGCGACGATGCCTTTGATGGCGACCTGGTAATGCTGTGTTTTCCCATCGGCCTGATGAAAGAAATATCATCGGTGCTTTCCGAATTTCACTTACGCAACGATGCCGACTTCTTCTACAGCGAATGCCGCGAAGTAGTTTCCGTACCCGAAAAACACGTAAACGAAAAAGGCGAGGGCAACCTTACCTTCCAAAGTTACTTCCACAAATTTCCCGAGTCGGTGCAATACTTTTTTGATGACGCCATGGTAGTTGTTATGATGCACCCGCAGGAGGCTGTTGATGCACAAGGCAACCACGATTACAACATGATTGGCTACATACACGCCAACGACATTGATTTTAAAGATGTGCAAGGCAACCTGCACAAAGGCTACTACTACAACGTGCTACGACTTAGCGAGCGCACCGTAGGTGGCAAACCTATTTACCGCCGCAAGCGCATATTCACCACCATGTTTAGCATATTGTTGGATATGGTTACGCTGCTTGATATGCACTTTGTTTACGCCAGCATGGGCCGCGAAAACCAGGCTATTAACGACGCGCTGAAAATGAACAGCGCCCGCCACGGCAAGCTTTTCGAAACCTTCCCTATGCTCAACAACTCGCACCCCAACATCATTCTTGGTAGTTCGGGCGCTTCAAAAAAGTTAGTCGATATTTCGCATAACAAAGAGAAACTGCACGAGTACTATTTAATGATTAAGGCCACGCGCGAAAAATTTGTCTTCAACCAATTGTATAGCGAAGAGAAATTTTTAGGCATGGTTGACCGCATTTTAAAATCATCGGCTACCAGCAAAATATACATGATACCCGACGAAAAAGGCAACATCCTTTCAGCCGGTTTCTTTATGAACTGGGGCGATTACCTGCACGTTAAACTGCAAAACCCTTCAGGCATTTTAAAAGTAGTCGACTCACTAAAAATTACCGACCAGTTACTGGTTCCTTTTCTTTTGGTAGGGCCGGTTGATGCAGTTAAGAAAATGGTAAAAGGCGCAGCCTACAAATTCCGTAAAGACCACAAAGTACACATCACCGTACTAAACGGCACACCCGGCGACCCTTATTACGATTTCAAAAAAGGCCTCATAAAAGATAACTTCAACTACTTCGTTATTTACGACCGCCCCGAAACCTTCGAAGCCATGAAAAACCACAGCAAAGACGCTGCGGGCAACATCCGGTTGTTTACTGATACGCCGATGTTGTAAACAGCTTAATACATTTAAACACTAAGAGCACAAAGGTTAAACACAAAGGCCACAAGAAATACAATTCTTTGTGGCCTTTGTGTTTGTATTTACTTAGTGCCCTTTGTGGTAAATGGCCTTTTGTAATTTGCATTCAACAAATCAATAACAAACGGGTTTCACCGGGTTTTTCGTTTGGTGCGCGGTGCACGCAGGGAAGGGCTTTGCTTTCGGGATGATCAACCGCCAACCTCCATAGGTGGCCGAGGCCCAGGCTGATGGGGTGTGCCTTAGGTTTAACCCGGTAGTGCAGATCAAAGAAATGTTCACTTAAAAATGATTCAAATCCTTCATCGGCCCCGCCGTATAGTTTTTTTAGTTCATCACGTATTTGGGGCAGCAACACTTTTTGTTCGGCTTGTGCATTGGGCAATATTTCACTTGGCTCGCCGTGGTAAGTACATAAAAAGGTATCGGTTGGTATGGGTGAGCGATCTACATGAAAAGAATAAACATCGGTGGGAAAAAACGGGTAGGCATCATCTCTTTCATAACACCTGATAAGATTAAGGGTTGGCGATGCGCCGTGAGCGGTCAACAGCTTTATGTCATTTAAAAGAATTTCGCGGGCAAGTTGGCCCTGTTCACTCAACTCAAGTTCAAGCAACTCCTCTTGTTCAAGCACGGTTATATTGCCGCTTAGTTTTACCTTATTAACTATCTCAGCAAAATCGCCGGGTAGGTTACGAGTCCAGCAAATTGCATTCATTGCTCCGTTAAAAGGCATTGCAACAAGCTCTTGAAAATTTGTTACGGATTGAATTTGATTTTCGGTGTGAGATAAATCTGGCATGGTGGTAATATTAAGGATAAGGTTGGACACTGAGTGCAAGATTATGTGTTCGACCTGGTTTAAGTGCTGAACAGAGAAGAGATAATATTGAGTTGCCGAAACGAACAGGTATTTGAGTCGGGAGACTCAAATCTTCATAGTAAAGTTCCAAGTCGTCCTTCGGAAGACTTGGAACAAATGTGGCATCATTTCTTTTCGGCAAACTTAATCAACAGATTGATCAGGGTTTCAATTGGAATTTTTGATTCCTCCCCTTTCCCTTGCAGTAAGCCAGTATCACCAAATTCTATAATAATATCAAGCAGTTTACGATAAATTTCATTCCGCACATCTTTGTCCAATGCTGATTCAACTAAACTTGCCATCGACCTGATGATAGTAGCATTATGTAAGTTCTTTTGATAGATTTGAAGATAGGAACGAATTAGCTTAAAACAAAAATTAGCTATGGCGAAAATTGCGCTCAAAAAAGTTATTCTAATGGTAGTATAGTAAATAATTTGCCAGGTCCAGCAACACGGAAGATTTGTATGTAGTAAACGATAAGCAAAAACAAACCCTATTAGTATAAAGACTATTGTAAATCCAATTATCCCGTAAAGGATATTACGGCTATCCTCCAAAGACAATTCAATATTGTTTTGGGCATCGGATAAAGCTTTTTTAAGTGCTTCAATTCTTACTTCTACCGGCACTTCACCGGCAACAAAAGGAATCTTCTCTGGTCCAGTCCCCGTATTATTTCCATTCTCTCCTTCAAAAGGAGGCCTTATGTCCTCGTCTGCCATATGCTAAGTATTAATAATCGATTACCTTTCATTTTACTACACATGGTTTTAATTACAACTTCAAGCGTGAGTTTATTGTCCTTAGATGAAAAAACCATTGGCTTTGTACTCTGCACCCAAGTATCACTATACCACTTATTTAAAAGTATGGTGATGGAATTAGGACTATACTCGGTCCGTCCGCCAAACTCTTTTTCATTGTCATCATCTATGAACCCTATTATCAACCTCCACCCATTTGCCTCGTCTTTGGGTAGGGTTATGGTCAGAATATCATTTTTATCTAACATTTCAATAGACTCGCTGAATATTAGTTTCTTGCTTTCGCCCGAACTGCCTTTCGATGTGATTTCATAGTTACCTAACATGGTATAAATATAAAGTTCTCCGTTGTTTGTTTTAAATTAAAAGAATCGAGGGCATTTAAATCTCATTTTTTAGGCCTTTGGAATCGTAATACAATTTATTGACCTCCCCTAATAAGAATTACAACCCTTCTGTCTTTCTTCCAATTTCCTTCATTGTCTTCATAATTATTTGCGCCATTCGGATTTGCAAATACGTTATACAAGTCCGCATATTTTCCTGAATATTGTAGTATTGAATCGCGCACCCGGTTTGAACGGGCCTGGGATAAATGCAGGTTGTCTATATACCTTAAACTGGCTTTATTAATTAATTGGCGTTTGTCCACACCTCCAATAACCGAAATCTCTTCTGGATGTATGCTGTCAAGTAAATGCCTTAAAGTCGTTAGCTTTATGTCCATGCTGTCAAGTGTATCTCTGCCAGCATAAAATGGACCCAGTTCCATAATTTTTTGCCACTTGCCATTTGGATGATTAAAATAGATATTAATCGGAGCTTTAAAATTAAATTCAAATTTAGTATCAAAAGAAAACTTATAAGTTAAAGTTAATGCTATAGTAGTGGCAAGGCTAAGCTTAGCACTGCGTTCTATCTTATTCTCTCCATGCAATATAAGTGCAAAGCCCCAAAACAGTGCTAATGAAAACACAAAAACCACTATAAAAAATTTATACCCGGTTAGCGGCCACCAACTGGCCTGGGGTTGTTTTGTATTTTCCTCAATCAATTTGTTTAGCCCTTTTAAAGCGGTGCTATCAACTTGCAAATTAATTGTTGTTGACTGGTTACCTTGGCCAGGCAACCCTTTAAAATTACGAATAGCATCAGCTATACAACTATCTGTTTGATAGTTTTTTTGTTGTATTTCAATTTGAGATCTAAGCAGATTGTATAAATGAGCTGTATCGCAGGGGTAATTGACATAAGTTGTGCCTGGTGCTAAAAGAGTATCTACAGAATGTATAGTCGCACTTTTCGATTTTTCGTCATCCTTTTGCGCTGTATCACAAGGACAGGGCGATGGCGATGAGGTACATTGCGAAAACAATCCAGGCATATAGCATATTGATAATCCGATAACAGCTACTGACAAAGCCAGTTTAATTTTAATTTTTATGATGTCAACATAAATTTCTTTCAAAAGCGCATAATCATCCTCTTTTGGATAAGTGGCTGGGGTGTAATGATAATTCCCTCTTTTAACAGAGGATAGAAGATAAAGTGAACAAGCGATAATCGCAACACCAATAAAACAAACTGAATGCTTTACACTTAAAATCGGACAGCTGAAAAGGATACACATTAATATAAATAAAAAGTAGGTGACAATGATTATTAACCACGCCATCTTAATTTTCTTAAGATCCGCTATACTATGCTTGTATACTTCAAATCCCGCAAACGGTTGTCCTTTGCTTTCCTCAGTTTTGGTTGTTTCATTTGGGGGCATTTATAAAAAATTTATATATGTCAGGGAATTAAATCAAATTAGCGACCTAAGAAAATTGGCTAATATTTAAATACGATATTAAAGAATTATTACTAATCCATGTTATTTATACTTGTATTTAAATTGAGTGCTGGTATTTGCACTAATAGACCGGAGCTTTTAAGTTATCCCAACTAGTCCCCTTTGAGCATAGCGTCCCGCTACGCTCGACTATGCCCGTAGCCTTCAGGCTACGAGTGAATGCCAGTTGTTTTAATTGATCGGCCCCACCCACTTGGAATTCCATATGAATGTTGACGTCTCCTGACTTCAACACCGCAAGGCATTACATCTTCACCAACTTCCGCATAACACTACCGCCCGCATAACTTAACCTAAGGAAATAAACACCGGCGGCCGCAGTAAAAGGAATTTCCGAGTTGAATTGATTTGAGCCGGTGGTTGCAGATGGAATGACTGGGGTAGATACCAGCCGCCCTTGTTCATCAAAAATTTGAACTGCAAAACCGGTATTACCATAATTACCGGGTAGCGTAACTGCTAACTGGAAACTATTGGAGGTTACCGGGTTGGGATAAAGGCTAAGCAGTAGAGGTTGATTAGGCCGCTGCGGCAAACCGGTGGTTGTTGTGTCTATGGGCACAGGGCACGAATCGAAGACAGCGCGCACTGCAGCGTTATTGATAGGCAAAGTGGGAACGCAGTATGCGTAATACGCCAACGGCCCAAATTGCGGGTCGAGGCCCGAAACATCAGTAGGGGCCAGGGTAAATAAAGTAGTTGCACCGCTATCAGCAATTACGTTGCACCCGCCTGATAAAGCGGTGTCGAAATATGCAATTTCAGTAGGATATTGGGCTGTGGCAGAGTCGCTCCAAAATATATTGTTTGATATGCCCAGTGAGTCAACAGTGTTACTCCCCACAAACAAAGCGCCACCATAACCGGTGTTTTGATAAAAAATGCAATGATGCACAATACCCGCGTATAAAAGGGCGACGGCGGTTCCTATATTGCTATAGGTATAATTTCGGTAAAAAGTGCAATTGTAAATTTGCCCGTAAGTGGCGCAAATGGCACCCCCATAGTTTGTTTCGGAACAATTACCACCCGAGCCGTTATTGTAGAACGTGCAGTTATTGGCATACACATTACCGGCGTTAACAGCACCGCCGCTTCCCGGCCCTGCAAGCAAGCCCTCTTCATCGGCATGGTTACCGTAAAAAAAGCAATTGTTAAGCACAAGATAAGTGGCCCCCTGTATTGCAGCACCCGAAGAAGCATCGCCGCTTGAGCAATGAAAGCCCATCATATTAATGTTATTCACCACTAAAAATGTATCGGCCCAAAAACCGGGTCCATAAATATCGCTGTCGGCTGCAATGGTTACGTTTTTGCAAAAACCTGCCGTTATAACCAGGCTATCGTTAACGTAATAGGGTAGCGTTAAGGGTTTTATGGTATCGAAGGGCGTTAGGTTAATAGTTATACTATCAAGCCCGGCACGTGCATTAGCACTATCAATTGCCGCCCGCAGAGAACCTTGCCCTGTATCGGCAACGGTAGTAACATAATAATTGTTGGCTTTTACCAGCGATATTAAACACACCACTATCAAGGTAATTGCTATCTTTTTCATAGGCGTGTTTTGTTTATAAATATAAACAATTTTTATCAGTTGGTGCTGGTTTGTAACTAAGGTCGAAATGGCTAACTGATTCGTAATTCGTACCGGTTGTTCGGGGTGTTCGACTTCCGGTTACCTGGAACAGTGTAGTTGTTGCTATACTTAATTCACCCGCATAATATACGCCAGCGCGTAATAAGGCGGAAGCGAATTTGTAGTGCCGGTGCTATTGGCCGCAATAGTACCGGTACCGGTGGTACCCGAATACACATGCGAGTGGCCGGGGGTGCTGCATTCATTACCGCAACATCCGTTAACGGCTGCATATTGGGTTTCGTTAGCGCTGCCTGCTGCATTGGTATTGCCGGAGAATGTAAGTCCGGGCACTGTTAGTTGCGGGGTAGTGTGCGAGTGATTTGCAGCACCACCTGTGACATTTGCTGCATAGGTGTTACCGGCTCCCACTACAAAGTTGTCCTGCAGGTTGGGGGTGCCATTGTTTCCATCGCATATACGCCAGTTGGCAGGTATGTTGGCTATAGCGCCGCTCCATAAAATTATGCCACCAATAGGCACACTGCCCCCAATGTTAGCGGTAACGCTAACGTTAGCAGCCGATGTAACCCGGCCGTTGGCATCAACTGTTAGCTGTGCAACATGGTTACTATCGCCATAGGTACCTGCCGTAACACCGGTTGTAATTAATGTAGGGTTTGGGTAGCTACCGGTTAAATCGCCACCGGCCGGGCCGCCAATAGTACCTGTGGCGCCTGTAGCCCCAACACCGGCAGTACCCGTATTGCCCATGGCACCGGTTGCACCGGTAGGGCCATTCGCGCCATCATTGCCGGTTACACCTTGCAGGCCCGTTGCACCTGTATTGCCCATAGGCCCGGTTGCACCACCACCGGCGGGGCCTGTGTTACCTATAGGGCCTGTTGCCCCGGTAAGGCCATTTGCCCCATAATTACCGGTTATGCCTTGCTGGCCTGTTGCTCCGGTAACGCCGTTTGTTCCATCATTACCGGTTACACCCTGCGCACCGGTTGTGCCCTGTATGCCTTGCAAGCCTGTAGGCCCCTGTGCCCCCGGTGTGCTGTTGCCGGCAAACAGTGCGTATGGCACACTTAGTAATTGTGTAGTGCCCATATCAATATAGTTTGTGCCGCCGGTAGGGTCAATAAGTACCTGCAACCATTTTTGCCCTACAACCCACTGTATGCCGGCAAGCGAAGCATGGGTTCCAATGCCATAGGTAATTAAACCAAACTGGTTGGTGGTAGCTTGCGCGGTTTCGTGGTAAACAACTGTTCCGGTAGCGGTGCTATCGCGTATTTGAAATTGAAGGCCAACAGTAGTACCATTTGCCAAAGGCGCACCTGCGCTATTCCGCACTATAGCCTGGTAGTTAAGTAGCTGCGGCGCCTGTGCCCCGAGCATGAGGTTGAACAACAGAAAAATGACCAGGAGGGGACGCGATTTCTTTTTCATATGCATTGGTTTTTAAACTATCGTTTTTGTGAAACGGATAGCGAAAATAAGCATCCATTTGAAAATTGCGAAAATTTCGCAAAGATTCGAAAGAATTTATTTGCCCTGTGGCGAAGCCATCTCCTAACTCATCTTAGTTGGTAACCAGGATTCCAAGGCTTAGACATTTATGATGCCAGTATTTGCATTTTTAATTCAGTAACCAGACGCATTACAAATCCGAAAGCCAGATCCGCCCGGTTACAAACGAAGAAGAGTGAAGTTTGTCAATCCGTTATTTGGTTGTCGTAGCCCCCATTTGCTTACCCAATTTATCGTACTCAATATCGTTGGGCTCCCATAATTCAACCTTGTTTCCTTCAACGTCCAAAATGTGCACAAACTTTCCGTAGCTGGCTGTTTCAACGGTATCGGTAATAGTTACACTGTCTTTTTTTAATTGGGCAAGAAGTAAGTCCATATTTTCTACTCTGTAATTTATCATAAAGTCTTTGGTAGAAGGTTCAAAATATTTTGTTTTCTCGCCAAAGGCGGTCCATTGTGTAAAACCTTTTTTAGTAGTGTCAGCACCTTGCCGCCATTCAAAAACTGCACCGTATTGGTTGGTATTTAGCCCAAGGTGTGTTTGGTACCATGCCCTCATCGCCTTAGGGTTTTTGCATTTAAAAAAAATGCCCCCAATGCCTGTTACTTTTTTCAGTTCGGTTTGGTTGTTAGCCTGGTTTGTTATCGCTGCTTTAAACGCGAAACCAAAACAGAATGACGTAGCAATGGCCAGAACTATCAATATCGTTTTTTTCATGTTGCTTGAATTTGTTTTGCCTGTTGTGTCGTCTGTTAGGCTTACCGCAAACGTACGCATTTCTGCTATTACACCAAATTAATAAAAATAAGGAATGCTGTTTGAATTCCCCTCTCTATAAGGTGCGATGTTGGGAGAGCCCCGGATGTTTTATTAAAAACGTATTTCCGCTTATCTCAATAGGGTAACGCTACCTTTGTAAAGCTGGCTGGTATATCTATCCAGGAAAGTGGCTTTTATTTCGTAAACAAAAACCTGTGGCGTTTCAAGCACGCCCCTAAAAGTGCCGTCCCATTTAAAATGCTGGCTGTTCGATTCAAAAACCTTTTCGCCCCAGCGGTCAAATATTTTAACCTCAAAATAAATCATCAGTTCAAGGTCGCCATTAATACTAAAGAAATCGTTATTGCCATCCCCATTCGGCGAAAACGCATTAGGTATAAAAATATGGTGCGATGGGATAACGATAACCTGTATGGTATCGCTGGCAATACAACCATTGGTATCGGTAGCCTGCAATGAGTAAATAATAGTTTGGTAAGGCGCTGCCACCGGCGATAAGCAGGTTAAACAACTTAAATTAAAGTCTGAGGTCCACAAATAGGTTACATTGTTGCTGCCTCCGGTTACTACCCCGCCAAGCTGTACACTTTGACCCAGGTTAATAGTGGCATCCTGTAATGCCTGAACGCTAAACGCGCCCTCTGTAACTATATAAGTGTTATTAACTGTACAACCATAAGCATCGCTAACGGTTAAGGCATAACTACCGCCTCGCAAACCGTTTAAGCTTTGTGTTGATGCGCCATTGCTCCAGTTAAAAGCATAGGGCGTTTGCCCGCCCGCAACCACAACGTTAACCGCCCCAACCGAAAGCTGCGCGCACGGATTGTTGGTTATAGTTGCAGTAACAACCGGTGGCACCGCTGCTGTAACATTGGTAGTGGCACTGGCGGTGCAGCCATTTGCCGGGTCTGTCACGGTTAGTGTATAAGGGCCGGTAGCGCTTACGTTAGGCGCAGCAGTTGTAGCTCCGCTGGCAATAGTTCCGCTGCTCCAGCTAAAAGTTGCATTTGCTGTGGTTGATGAACCACTAAGCACCACTGTAGGGCTGCTGCAGGGTATAACTTCATCGGGGCCTGCATTTACATTGGGTGCAGTGGTATTAAGCGCCACCACATCGCTGGCGCTTGCTGTGCAACCGTTAACAGGGTCGGTAACAGTAACTGTATAGGTGCCGGCTGTAGTAACGGGGTTAGTGCCCGTGATTGGCCCGTTACTCCATACAAAAGTAGCATTAGGTGTACTTGAGCTTATCGTTAGCGTCACTGAGTTTACCACACACGTTAAAGTGCCACCGGCACCAATATTGGTATTTGGTGGCGTAATGTTTGATGTGATATTTGCCGTACCGGTAGCAGTGCAGTTATTAACATCGGTTACAGTAAGCGTATAAGCGCCTGCTGCGTTAACGGTTGGGGTGGCCGTGGTTCCGCCGCTTACTACACCGGGGCCGCCCCAGTTGTAAGTATCACCCACCGGTATTGCCGCCGCGTTTAAAGTTGTTTGCGGATTGGCACAGGTAATAACGCCATCGGGCCCCGCAGTTACCACCGGCGCCGGGTTTACCGTAACGTTGGTGGTGGCTGTTGCTGTGCAACTATGATTGTCAGTAACCGTTACGTTATAAGCCCCGCTCATGGCAACTGTTGCGTTGGCTATGGTCGGGCTTTGGCTGGCA
>CAIOTH010000152.1 GCA_903861145.1 uncultured Bacteroidota bacterium
GTATATTTTGAATAAAGCTACCTTCGAATAAATTTGCAGCCTTTATATATACTTGCGAATGCAAAAACTATACTCTCTTTTAACAACTCTGCTGGTTTTGCTTGGGCTTAATAGCTATGGCCAGTGGGGTTACTTTTCCGGATCCTTGCAAACCAATACCAACTTTTTTATCCGCGACCCCAAAATTGGGGCATACAACATGCCCCAATACGATAATTTTAAAGTAGGTGCCGATGCATGGATGAACCTCAACTACACCAACGATCAGTTTGGGTTGGAGGCCGGGGTGCGTATCGACTTTTTCTATAACTCAATTTTACGCGTACCTACATCGCCATATACCGGTGCCGGCCTGGGCAATTTTTTCATTAAAAAGAAAATTAAGGATTTTACATTTACCGGTGGCTACATCTATGACCAAATCGGAAGCGGCATCCTTTACCGCGCTTACGAAGAACGCACACTGGCTATAGACAATGCCCTGCTTGGCGTTCGTGCAGAGTATAATTACAAAGGGCTATTAAGGCTTAAAGCCTTTGCCGGAGTTCAAAAATTAAAATTCTCCATTCAATCCCCAATCATCCTCGGCGCCTCCGCCGAAGGCAATTTCGATTTGGGTAAAAATGTGCGTCTCGTACCCGGTGCCGGTATCATCAACCGAAGCGAAGACCAAAACACCATGAACCAAATTGTGTCTACCATCGAGTCTTACGATACCATCGGGCGTTTTGTACCAAAGTATAATACCTATGCGTTCACACTTTACAATACATTAACCGCCGGCGACTTTAGCTGGTATATCGAAGGTGCCTATAAAACCAAAGAATCTATTCGCAACAACGAATTACACTCAGTAAATGATTCATTGATTAATGCAGCCGGCAACTGCGTATTTACTTCATTAAACTACGCGCACAAAGGATTTGGAATAACGCTACAGTTTAAGCGCACCCAAGATTTTTACATGCACATTTCCCCCAATCCTAACGAGTCAACCTTCGATGGCTCAATGACATTTATTCCACCTGTTTCCCGCGAAAACTCGCTTCGCCTTCCATCAAGATACTTTGCACCCTCGTTAGAAAGCCACGAACTTGCGTTTTCCGAAGATGCCAGCTACACCCCCAGCAAAAAACTAACATTCGAACTTAGCGGCTCCTACGTCCGCGACCTGTTGATGGCGCAGTTTAATCCTGTATCACTGCCATTTTTTGGCGAAGGATTTATACAGGCCACCTATAAACCTATTCGTACTTTAGAAATTCAACTGGGCTTTCAATACGTACGTTACAATAAATACGTTTACCAGCAGGAGGGCGCACCAAACGTAGATTCGTACACCCCGTTTGCCGAGTGGCAGTATAAAATCAATAAAAAAATGTCGGTGCGCATGGAATTACAATACCAGCGCGTGCTTTTAGACTATGGCCAATGGCTATATGGTTTGGTTGAGTTTAACGTTGCACCACATTTTTCGGTGGCAGTGTCCGACATGTGGAACTTTAAGCCAAATCCCGAAATCAATCCAAATGCCAACCATTATTACTCGGTTTTCTTTGGTTACACGCAGGGCTCATTGGCATTTACACTGGCTTATGTTAAGCAGGTTGAAGGCATTGTTTGCACCGGTGGTGTATGCCGTATTGAGCCTGCATTTAGTGGCGTTAAAGCCGGTATAACGGCAACTTTTTAATTTTGTATAACATGCGTAAACATTCTTTTTTTGTCGCTCTTACATGCATCATTTTATCAGGCATTTATTCATGCCAGGAAGTGGGGCCTGATATTAACCTGCATGGCAATGCAAATTCGGTTACCGATACTACCTACATCGAATCGCCGGTAGCAACCCCCGAAGCCAAAAATGTACTAATTGAAGAATTTACAGGTGTGCAGTGTCCCAACTGCCCCCAGGGGCACATGGTTGAGGCCGGTATTGAGGCGGCATATACTCCCGGAAGAATCGCTGGTATTGCCTTGCATCCAAACAATCCTTTAGGTTATCCTTATTCGTATAGTTTACAAAATCTGATAAATACTCCATCTACCAACATATATGTTTACCTCGGAAATTTGGGCTCAGAACCTTGTGCAGGTATCGATCGTCAATTATTCTCCAGTCAATCAAGCATTGAACTGGATAGAAGTTATTGGGCCGGTTTTGTGGCGCAGGAAATAGCGCTTACCCCACAGGTTAATATCGAGTTAAGCAGTTTATATAACACCAGCAATCGCCAGGTTACGGTTATTGCAAAAGTCCATTATACCCAAAACGTTTCGCAACCCAATAACATTACTATAGCCCTAACCGAAGACAGCGTAATAACCGCGCAATTAAACGGACCCATCACCATAGATACTTTTTATGTTCACAACAATGTTCTGCGCACAATACTTACCGGAACGGAAGGAGATAATATAGCCTACAACGCCAATGTTACTTTGGTAACAGGGCGGGTTGTGCAATTGGTTTACCAGGGTAATATTAATACCAAATGGAACCCACTGCACATGAGTGTTGTAGCCTTTGTGCACGAGCATTCAACCTCACAAGTTGTGTACCAGGCCAAAAAAATAAAGCTTACCAACTAACCCAAAAATCGCGTCATTGCGAGGAGGCTCTGCGACGAAGCAATCTCGTATTTCTGAATTTCCGATACCTCACAAAACGCTACCTTTCCATTGAACCCAAAGAGTTTCTTACATTTTTTAGATTTGCCCTTACTATGAAGATTTCCTACAACTGGCTTAAACAATATGTTGACTTTAATCTTTCACCTAAAGACCTTGGCGAAGTGCTTACCGGCGTTGGGCTGGAAGTAGAAGATGTCATTCCCTATGAAACCGTGCAGGGTGGTTTAGAAGGCGTGGTTGTTGGCGAAGTAAAAGAGTGCAGCAAGCACCCCGATGCCGATAAACTTTCAGTAACCAAAGTAGATGTAGACACCGGCGAACTGTTGCAAATTGTTTGCGGCGCGCCCAATGTTGCAGCCGGGCAAAAAGTATTAGTGGCTTTAGTTGGCTCAACATTGTATCCCACAAGTGGCGATAAACTTCAAATAAAAAAGGCAAAAATACGAGGCGTTGAAAGCTTTGGTATGATTTGCGCCGAAGACGAACTGGGCCTGGGCGCCAGCCATGCAGGCATCCTTGTTTTAGAGGCCTCAACTCCTATCGGATTAAAAGCCGCGGAGCATTTTAAAATTGAAAAAGATTTTACTCTTGAAATTGGGTTAACACCTAATCGTGCTGATGCAAATTCTCACATAGGTGTAGCACGCGATTTGGCAACTGCCTTAAACGTTGCTTACAAATCGAAAGTAACTTTTACAAAACCTGATCTATCGAAATTTGATTCGCTCTCTACTACTTCGGCAAAAAAGATTTCAATAGAAGTATTAGATACAGAAGCTTGTCCCCGGTATTCTGGTATCTGTATATCAGGAATTACAGTGTTGGAATCTCCTGATTGGTTAAAGAACAAACTTAAAGCCATTGGTGCCAGGCCCATCAATAATGTGGTTGATGTTACCAATTACGTGCTGCACGAATACGGCCAACCGCTCCATGCTTTCGATGCCGATAAAATAAGTGGCGACAAAGTGATAGTTAAAAAGCTTGCCGAAGGAACTATCTTTAAAACACTGGACGAAAAGGAAATAAAACTAAGCGCCGAAGACCTGATGATATGCGATGCCGAAAGCGGCATGTGCATAGCCGGCGTATTTGGCGGAGCTAATAGCGGGGTTACTGATGCAACAACAAGCATCTTTTTAGAAAGCGCATACTTCTCACCTACCGGAATACGCAGAACGGCCACCCGTCATGGTTTGCGCACCGATGCAGCTACTCACTTTGAAAAAGGCTGCGACCCTAATATTACAGTGGAAGCACTAAAAAGGGCTGCAATTTTAATTTGCGAAATAAGCGGTGGCAAAGTTTCATCTGAAATTACCGACCAATACCCTGCTCCTATCGAAGGCTGGAGATTTGAAGTTTCTTATGACCGAATGTTGCGCTTAGCAGGATTCTCTTTGCCTAAAGATGTGATAAAGGAAATACTGCACCGCCTCGAAATAAAAATTGAAAAGGAAGATGGCGATAGCTTACACCTGTTAGTTCCCGCTTTTAAAACCGATGTAAAACGCGAAGCTGATATAGTAGAAGAGCTGATTCGCATTTATGGTTACAACAGCTTTACCATTCCAACGGCTGTAAAATCAAGCCTTTCTTATAGCCCTGCAGTGAACACCCAAAAAACCGAAAACGATATAGCCGAAATGCTAAGTGGAGCCGGCTTTAATGAAATATGGACCAACTCAGTTACCCAATCAAAGTTTGAGGAGGATGAGTTACTTAAACAACAGCAGGTAAAATTACTTAACAGCCAAACGACGGAATTGGATTCATTGCGCACCTCTATGCTTTATTCGGGCCTCGAGGTAATTGCATACAATAACAACCGCAAAGCAACCAACCTGCGTTTTTACGAGTTTGGAAAAACCTATGGAAAAGTCCATGGCAAATACATTGAAAACCGCCACTTAACGCTTTTCCTCTCCGGCAAATCAACCGAAGACAGCTGGCTTGAAAAAGGGGCGGCATTTAGCTTCTACAGTTTAAAGAGCTTTGTAATGAATGTGCTCCACAAACTAGGCCACCAAAATTTTGAAATGGCGATTGCAGAAAACGCCCCATTTGCATTCAGCCTTTCATTAAAAAACGAAGGCGTTGAAGTAGCCAAACTGGGGAGCGTTTCAAAGCAAATCCTCAGCAAATTCGACATTAAAAACGAAGTGTTTTTTGCCGATTTGAACTGGGATTACCTGCTGGAGAAAACACCTTTCAACAAAGTATCATTTACCGAATTGCCCAAATTCCCCTCGGTAAAACGCGATTTGGCCATGGTGTTAAACGAAGAGGTACAGTTTGAAGCCATTCAAAAAATTGCCACCACCGAATCAAAAAAACTCTTGCAGGAGGTATCGCTGTTCGATGTTTACAAAGGCGATAAAATTGAAAAAGGCAAAAAGAGCTACGCTGTAAGCTTCATCTTCCAACACCCCGATAAAACCCTCACCGACCAGGAAATTGAAAAATTAATGAACCGGCTAATGGGTAAATATGAAAGTGAGTTGGGGGCGTTGATTAGGAAGAGTTGATAAAAACCGGATTTTATTTTACTAACTTCACGCTACACACGCTGCGGTATGGATGAGGATAAAAATCAGGTAAACGAACCAGGGGCCGAATACATAAGCCCCCAAAAAATCACTAACCGAACTATTACCTTTTTTAAGTCTTTTGAAGAGGCAGAGTTACATGGGCTGAATCAAATGGCCGCACATACGTATGAGGAACGCCTTGCCAATTTGGAGATTTTGCGTAAACGAACTTACTCCCATCTATTACTTCCAAACGGACAATGGCCCTCAATACAACGGACAATAACGATTGTTAAAGGAATTCGAGCATGAAGTTTGCGGATAATTTTGAAGAGGTGCTTCAAGCATTTAATATTCACGAGGTTAATTATATGGTAGTGGGGGGCTATGCCGTAAACTTTCATGGTTACGAACGAAATACCAGCGACCTGGATATTTGGGTAAAGTCTTCATCTGAAAACGTGGACAAAATATGCTCTGCTTTAAAAGAGTTAAATTTTGAAGAAGAGAGTCTGGAATTTATTCGAAAGTTTAATCTAAGCGAACCATTTCTTTTCCAGATTGGCGCTAAACCTGATGATATTGAAGTGTTTAATTTTGTAACCGGATTAAAATATGAGGAGGCTGAACCGCATAAAATCACGTTTGGTTATTCTGCCGATATGCAGGTTTATTTTATTAGTGTTCGTGACTTGGTGGTCAATAAAATGTTAACCGGCAGAACACAAGATAAACTGGACGTAGAGATGCTTCAAAAGATTCAAAAACTTTGATGGCTGTTATATTGAAATCTAGTACCCCAAAATCTTCAACATACTCTCGGCAGTTTGCTCTTCGGCAAATACCTTGTAAACAAACTCGCCTTTCTTCTTCTCATCCACCAAAACGTGTGGGGGCGAAGGCAACAGGCAGTGTTTAATACCACCATAACCACTTAAGGTATCCTGATAGGCACCGGTATTGAAAAAACCCAAATACAGCTTATCGCCTTGCTTAATTGTGGGCAGATAAACCTGGTTAATATGGGCGTCGCTGTTGTAGTAATCTCCCACATCGCAGGTTATGCCGCCAAGGTTAACGTGCTTGTATTCATCATCCCACTTATTAACCGGTAGCATAATAAAGCGTTGCGATAGGCCCCAGATATCGGGTAGGTTATTCATTAACGAGCCGTCTAGCATATACCACGTCTCGCGGTCGTTCTGGCGCTTTACGCCTAACACGCTAAAAATAACGCAACCGCTTTCGCCAACGGTATAACTGCCAAACTCGGTAAAAATATCAGGTTCATCTACGCCTTCGTTATTGCAGGTTGATTTTATCTGGGTAACAATTTCATTAATCATGTACTCATAATCAAAATCAGCGGCCAGCGAGTGCTTAATGGGCATTCCACCTCCTAAGTTGATAGCAGTTAACTCCGGGCAAACTTTTTTAAGGTCGCAATAAACTTCCAGCGCCTTATGAAATTCAGTCCAGTAATAGTTCACATCCTTAATACCCGTATCAATAAAAAAGTGAAGCATTTTAAGCTTGTAATTCGGGTTGTTCTGTATTTTTTGCTGGTAAAAAGGAACTATATCATTATACCTAATGCCTAAACGCGAAGTGTAAAACTCATATTTCGGCTCTTCCTCAGCCGCTATACGCATACCAATATTCATGGGCTCATTTAGCTTGTTGTACTTTTCAAGCTCATCTAAATTATCGAGTATTGGGATGATGTTTTTATAGCCGCTTTTGTAGGCCTCAATAATATTATCGATATAATTCTGTGGCTTAAAGCCATTGCATATAATGTAGTTCTCCTTCTTAATTTTCTTCTTTTCTTCCAGTTTTTTTATCAGGTCAAAATCGAAAGCCGAAGATGTTTCTAAATGCACTTTGTTTTTTAGCGCCTCTTCAAGCACAAACGAAAAATGCGAGCTTTTGGTGCAGTAGCAGTAATTGTAATCGCCCTTATAATCGTTGTTAGCAATGGACGAATTAAACAGCCTGCGGGCCTTTTGAATCTGCTGACTGATTTTGGGCAGATAGGTAATGCGCAACGGACTGCCGTATTTTTCTATAATGTCCATTAGAGGCAAACCATTCCAACACAGAAAAGATTTTTCCGTTCTGAAATCCTTTTGGGGGAAATCGAATGTCTGCTCAATTAGCTCGCGGTATTTGGGGTTCTTAATCATTGTCGAAAAAATTGACCGCGAAGTTATATTTTTAGGCGCTGATAATTTGATTTTTTTAATACTAAGTATTTAAACGGGCACCACGCTATAATGACACTTGAACAAACTCTAAAACAGGCGACAGTCGAAATTTTTAACCAGCAGTTTAACGCCACTATTTCACCCGAAGCCGTAACCATAAACATTACCAACGCCGACCATGAAGGCGATTATACTATTGTCGTATTCCCTCTTGTACGCGTTTCGAAAAAATCGCCTGAGCAAACAGCAGAATTATTAGGAAATGCTTTGATAGAAAAGACCAATGTCATCGCCAAATTCAATGTAATTAAGGGTTTTCTTAACCTTACCTTAACCGATAGCTATTGGTTGCAAAGGCTTCAAAATATTGCCGAGAATGCCTCTTTCGGCACATTCCCTGCTAACGGCCAAAAAGTAGTGCTTGAATATTGCGGCCCTAACACCAACAAGCCTTTGCATATTGGCCACCTGCGTAATATGCTATTGGGTTACTCATCCAGCGAGATTTTAAAGGCAGCCGGATATGATGTTACCAAAGTGAATATTTATAACGACCGTGGCATCGCCATTTGCAAAAGCATGGTTGCTTACACGCGGTACGCAAATGCAGCTACCCCTCAGTCAACCGGCATTAAAGGCGACCATTTTATGGGCGACTGGTACGTAAAGTTTAATGAAATAGTAACCGAAGAAATAAAGGCATTACCCAATGCACCAACCGATAAAGACGAAGCACAAAAGCTAACCCCAATTTTTAAAGAAGCCCAGGAACTATTGCTAAAATGGGAGGCCGGCGACCCTGAAACCGTTGCCCTTTGGAAAAAAATGAACGATTGGGTTTACGAAGGGTTTCATGAAACCTTTAAACTATTGGGCGTAGATTTTCAGAAAGATTATTACGAGAGTGAAACCTATAAACTCGGCCGCGATTTGGTGAATGAGGGCCTTGAGAAAAACGTTTTCTTTAAAAGAAAAGACGGCGCAGTAGCTGTTGATTTAACACCCGAAGGGCTCGACGAAAAAGTTCTACTTCGCGCCGATGGCACTTCCATATACATCACCCAGGATTTAGCCACCGCCAAACTTCGCCATGAAGAATTTGACATGGATAAGATGATTTATGTAGTTGCCAACGAGCAGGATTACCATTTTAAAGTACTGAAACTTGCACTTCAAAAGTTGGGGTATAAATGGGCCGACGGAATTTACCATCTCAGCTACGCTTTGGTTGAATCCCCTACCGGTCGTTTCAAATCGCGCGAAGGCAAAACCGCAGATGCCGATGATTTGATAGCAGAGGTACTGCGCATTGCCGAAGAAAAAACAAAGGAGTTAGGAAAAATTGAAGGCTTTACCGCGGAAGAAGCAAGCACTTTATACCGCACGATAGGTTTAGGGGCTTTAAAGTATTTTGTGTTGCGCGTTAATCCCTACAAAAAAATAATCTTTAATCCTGAAGAGTCAATTGATTTCCACGGACACACCGGACCGTTTATTCAGTATACCAACGCACGTATTGCTGCCATTATGCGCAAAGCGGGCGGGGCAGTTACAATGAGCGCTGACGTTATTGCCGCTTATAGTTTGAGCGAAGTAGAGCGTGAGCTTATTATTTTAATGAGCGAATACGAAAACGTAGTAAAGGCAGCAGCCGAAAAATACGACCCTTCCGAAATTGCTAACTACGCCTACAACCTTGCCCGTACTTATAACAAATTCTATCACGAATCCCCCATCCTAAGCGCACCTACCGAAAACGAAAAACAAGTACGTGTTGCTCTCTCCGGAGAGACAGGTGTCATTATCAAAAAGGCGATGAAGTTGTTAGGGATTGATGTGCCTGAGAAGATGTAAATCGATTAGCGCGTCATACCGAACGAGATATCAATCAAATTTGAATTGTCAAATACGAGATTGCTTCGCAGAGCCTCGCAATGACGATATTTGTTATGCAAAACGTGGGCTTATAACTATATCCTTGCTTCCCAAGGCATAGTTATAAAACCCTTCACCCGATTTGGCACCCAGGTAACCTGCCGTAACCATGTTTACGAGCAAAGGACACGGTGCATATTTTGGATTACCAAATCCATCATGTAGCACCTTCAAAATAGCCAGGCAAACGTCCAACCCAATAAAATCTGCCAATTGCAATGGCCCCATAGGGTGGCTCATACCTAGCTTCATTACCGTGTCAATTTCTTCAACGCCTGCCACGCCTTCATACAAAGTATAAATGGCCTCATTAATCATAGGCATTAAAATACGGTTGGCAACAAAGCCCGGGTAATCATTCACCTCAACCGGCGATTTACCCAGCTTGCGCGACATCTCCATAATCTCGTTCAAAACCTCATCGCTTGTAGCGTAGCCCCTTATTACTTCAACCAGTTTCATTAACGGCACCGGGTTCATAAAATGCATACCAATTACCTTATCGGCGCGTTTGGTTACTGCACCAATTTTTGTAATCGAAATAGAAGATGTATTTGATGCAAGTATTGTTTCTGGTTTACAAAGCTCATCTAACTGCTTAAAAATTTTAAGTTTAATGTCAACGTTTTCTGTTGCCGCTTCTATTACCAAATCACTATCCGCACAAGCATTAAGCGATGTTTGAGTAGTAAGATTTGCAAGCGTTGAGGCTTTTACCTCTTCAGTAATAGTTGCCTTGGCAACCATTCTGTCAAGATTTTTTGTGATAGTAGCGAGTGCTTTTTTTAAAGCCTCTTCCGACACATCAACTAGGTTAACTGTAAATCCCTTCATGGCAAAAACATGCGCAATACCATTACCCATTGTACCCGCTCCTATAACCGAAACTTTTTTCATAATTTATTAATTAATCAATTTTTTAGTGATTCTCTTTCCCGTTTTGGTGGTCAATGTTAAGCAATAACTATTACCTGTCAAGGTTCTGCGGTCCAACGATATTTGATTTTCTATTTCACTAATTTTTCGCTCCCATAATCTTTTGCCGTCATATCCTCTTATTTCCCCGCGCTCAAAAATATTTTTTCCAAAATCAATCACCAATTTATTCTTTGCCTCATCAACATACATTTTAAAGCCCGCGCCTGCCTTAATTGCTTGTTGTATGGAGAGACTCTCGCCTACCGGCTCCTGCGCTGTTGGCAATTGCGAATTATAAATGGCGATAGCATACTCCCCCTTTTTTAATGGGTAAACCATGACGCTCCCTATATTATCCGAGTCGCTACCTCCCTTATCTACATAAAAAGCATTGTCCGGCTTCCAGTCTGCTAACTGGGTAGGCCGGTACATCATTACCAGGCTATCTTCGTTGGTAATAAAATCACCGTCCAGATGATCGGAAGCAAAAGCGCTGTATTCAAACATTCCCGCCGCTTTAAAAGATGCATTAAAAACGCCGTCAACTGTCCAATACCTGGCATTATTCAAATGCAAATTCTTTATTGGGTGCGACATGGCATCAGCCGGTAGCCAGCTGTGCTCAACTCTGATGAGTGCCGAATCCTTCACCGATTTAACCTGCACGGCCATCATAGCACGGCCAAAATCATAAACTCCCGTGTCACTGACTACTTGCTGCTCGGCTGTAATTGCCTGGGCCAGGTTTTCGCCCGCATCAAGCGCAATCATTTCAGGTTTAAAATCAAGCATTGTAGTATAAGTAGTGCTTGCACCACTTACCAAAACCATTTCGTCCGTTCGTTTCATATCGCGGTCGAAATATGATATTGTTACCGGCACCTCACTATAAAGTTTGGTGGCATGACTTAGTCGCTGCCTTATATTTATACTCACTTCGTACTTACTCTTTTCTGGCTTTATGTATTTATCAGCAATCGAAAAATGCGGATAGCCAGGTGCATATATCCAATCATTAAAAAAGCCGGTTAAATCCTTTCCGGAACATGCAGACAGATAATCGCGCAGTTGGGCCGTGCTCGCAGTTTTATAAGCATTGTAATTCAAATAACCTTGCACACAACTAAAAAAAATTGAATCGCCCATATAATACCGTAGCGTATGTATAACATCAGCCCCTTTTTGATACACCGTTGTTCCATAGGTATATTTTGAAGGCACACCGCTAACCGGCAAATATCCATGGTCGTTAACATGAGCCATTTGTAATTCATTTAAATGGCTTTCGCCCCTATACTGGCGCGCCGAATCAGCTCCGTAGAGGCCTTCAATAAATAAGCTTTGGCTATAAGTAGCCCAACCCTCGTTTAACCACATATCTGCAGCACTATCGCAGGTTACCAGGTTGCCAAACCAATGATGGCTCAGTTCGTGCGCCATAGTAGTTTCGCATTCCCTCGCATATGCATTTAAATAGTACTCCATAAAAGCAATATTGGTAGCATGTTCCATCGCTCCTTCCTGAAAGGGCACTATGCAATAGCCAACCCGTTCCCACCCATAAGGCCCCCAGTAATGCTCCAAAACATGAAAGGCATCATGCAAGTGCCTGAACCGTTTATTTAATGCGGCGGTATCCTCGGGTAAAACCGCAATTTCAATAGGCGTTACCCCGTTTTTGCCAATTACAGTATCGCGCACCGTTACATAAGCCGCTACAGCCACCGATGCAAGGTACGATGGTATAGTTTCATTCAATTTCCAATGCCAAACCGATTTTGTGCTATCGGTTTTTACGTCTTGTAAAGTGCCGTTGCAAAAAGCTTTATCCGTAGCGCGGGTAGTAATAAAAAACTGGTAGTAACTGCGCGTTTTAAAATTATCGAAACACGGAAACCACGCCCGTCCATAGTTATGCGGATTCGAAACAAAGCTCACCCCAATATTAAAGGCGTATTGCTCATCCCAATAAAACCCGCCAAAATCGCCTGGCAGCACACCTGGCTTACCATGATAATAAACCGAAAGTGTGATCGAATCATCCTTATTAATTGCCTTGCCAAAATGAATCTTAAGCAGTGAATCGTCATAAGCAAATGACACTGTAAGCCCATTTAGGGTTACCGAGTCAACATTTAGCTTTAGTAAATCAAGGCTTACATCATTAATGCCGTCTTGCTTTGCTCTTATACTTATTACCGCCGAACCATATAAAACATGCGAGCTAAAATCCCTCAAATCAAGGTTTAATCGATAACTGCGTAAGTCAATAGTATCATTGCGCAAATCATCACCTCGCAATTGCGGCGCAAAAAGCAATAAAAGTACGCACCCCAAATACCCGGCCTTCATCGTTTTCATGTTGCTGATTACACATCCGCTAAATTCATAAATATAGTTGAAAAGCATTCCGTTATATAAAATTAAATTGTCAATTATATTTAATCCTATAATCATACCATCTTATTTCAGCGGCATTACGATTATACCACCACAACCTGCAATACCATAAGTTTACTTGTAAGGTAGCATACGTAATTCCCCCTTTGTTACAATTTATTGAATAATCTGTAACCATAAGTTGAACCCGATTTACGCTAAAATCAAACTCGATCACCAATGCCCGATAAAGGAATCCATTTTAAAACTTACGCCGGGCCCTGGACTGATGATCACCTCAAACACCTGTTGCGTAGGACCTTATTTGGAATTCCGGCAGGCAACCTGAATTTTCCACCGGGCAAAAGTATGCAAGATTGCGTGGAGCTAATTCTGGCAATGGCCCCGGCCGCCTCTCCCCCCATTTACAACGACGATAAAGACCCTGACGTAAAGAAGGGTGAAACCTTTGTTTTTGCTCCCGAAAATAAATTTATTGAAAAAAGAAGGCTCATTCTTTTGCGCGCATGGTGGTTAGGCCATATGGTAAAGCCACAAAAAAGTATTACTGAAAAAATGGTGATGTTTTGGCATAATCACTTTGCAGTGGAGTTTAACATGGTTAACGATTCCAGGTATAGCTATCGCTACCTTAATATACTAAGGCAAAATGCTACCGGAAATTTCAAAAAGCTTTTACGCGAAATAACCACCGACCCTTGTATGTTGGTGTATTTAAATGGCAATTTAAATAACAACGCAGCGCCAAACGAAAACTACGGAAGAGAGCTACAAGAGTTATTTGCTATAGGCAAAGGCCCTGACTCGCACTATACAGAAGACGATGTAAAGACCGCGGCAAAAGTGCTTAGCGGGTGGAAGGACGATAAAAATAAAATTGAATCTTATTTCGACCCTGCTTTTCATAATACCGACGATAAAGTCTTTTCGCCCTTTTATAACAAACATAAAATTACCGGTCGTAGCGGGGCTGAAGGCGCTGCTGAAACTGATGATTTAATAAACATGATTTGCAGCAATCCCGAAGTAGCGAAATTTTTGTGCCGCAAACTCTACCGTTGGTTTGTACAAAGTAATATTGATGATGCGATAGAAAAAAATGTTATTACCCCATTATCCGAAATTATGGTTCGGGAAAATTATGAGGTTAAACCGGTATTGAAGGCGATGTTCACCAGCGATTTTTTTTACGACCCAAATCTAATTGGCAGCATGTTCAAAAGCCCGGTTGATTATTTGACCGGAATTATCCAGGAATTTCAACGAAACTTTGCGCAACTTGCCGAAGAGGACTTCGAAAAGTGGGATAAAGTTTTAAAACCTTTAAGTAAGATGTCCGCTTTTTTAGGCCAGAACATAGGTGACCCACCCGGTGTTGCGGGGTGGCCTGCTTACTACGAATTTCCCTCCTTCGATAAGCTTTGGATAAGTTCCGAACTTTTTTCAATGCGTAATAAGGTGGTTCGCACTATAGCTTACCCGCAACAAGATGAGCAGATTTTACAATTAGATTTTATTGGCTATGTCTCCCGTCTTCCCAACCCAGGCGATGCCCATGCTTTATTAGTTGACAGCCTGAAAATGCTATGCTGCATACAACCCGGTAGCGGGCAGATTTTATACATGCAGGGGCTTTTGAACGCCGAACAAACCTCTGGCCAAAAATGGACCGACCTGTGGTTGAATTACAAAAATAATCTAACCAATAACGATTTAAAAAATGAAGTTACTGCCCGATTGCAAAGAATTTATGTGATGATTTTTCTGCTGCCCGAGTTTCAAATAATGTAACACTGATATGATGAACCGCCGTAACTTTATTAAACAAACTGCAGTTGCCGCACCATTAATAGTGGCATTTAACCCCCTGGCTGCGGCAAGTCGCAGTTTTCTGCAAAACCTGGCTATTAGCGAGGGAAATAAAAACCGGATTTTGGTGCTTATTGAACTTAACGGAGGTAACGACGGGCTTAATACGGTAATACCCATTGACAAATACAAAATACTAAGCGAAGCCAGGCGCAATATCCTTATTCCTGAAAATAAAATCCTGAAATTAAACGACACTAATGTTTTTGGATTTCACCCTTCTCTTACCGGCCTGCAAAAGCTTTATAACGACAAGCTGGTTACCGTTATTCAGGGCGTAGGGTATCCCGACCCGGTTTTTTCGCATTTTCGCGGTATTAGCATAAAATATACTGCCGATATCGGGGCAAAAGAAATCCGCTCAGGTTGGCTCGGCCGTTACCTCGAGGATGGGTACCCACATTACCCCAACGGGTACCCCTTGCAGCAAACCGATGGTCCGCCTGCTATGCGGATAGGTTCTGTTTCACCTAAAATTACCCAGGGTGCCGAAGAGGATTTCAGCATTGGCATCATGAATATTTACGACTTCAATAATTTTTCGCCCGCACACACCGATGATGCCATGCACGATAACATTGGCGGTGCAAATATTGCGGCCGTACGAGCCATTTCAAAACAAATTGAATTGTATGCACCGGTTATTCAGTCGTTCTCAAAAAAACAGGAGAACCTGTCAAAACTATACCCCGAGCCGGAAAAGAACCCTTTAGCCGACCAGTTAAAAATGGTAGCAAAGTTGATAGGCAGTGGATTAAATACCCGTATTTATGTGGTTAACCAAACCGGCTATGATACCCATGGCGAGCAGGTGGTGCAAGACGATACAACCCGTGGCAAGCATGCCAATCTTTTAAAGAATTTATCGGAGGCAATTACCGCTTTTGAAGATGACTTGTTTTTAATGGGCAAACAGGATGATGTTTTGGGAATGACATTCTCTGAATTTGGCAGGCGTATTGCCTCGTCCGACTCGCTGGGCACCGACCACGGCACGGCTGAAACAGTTATCCTGTTTGGGTCTAAATTAAAAAGCGGTATTGTAGGCACCAGCCCCGAATTGCCTGATAAAGTTACGCTGGCCGATAACCTACCCGTTCAATTCGACTTCCGTTCGGTTTACGCATCCGTTTTAACCGGTTGGTTTGGTGCTACTGAGGATTCAGTTAAAAAAATTATCACCAAAGGTGGTGATCAACGGTTAGATTTATTTAAATCTTAGTTTAAGCGCTCTTCGAGGGTTTCTCAAAATCTTTTTCCGCACGGAGGGAATACAGGGTTAATAGCCGGGGAATACCATTCATTGTGGCTTATTTGCAATTAAACTTTGCGAGTTGAGTGAAATTTATATTTTTGTCGTCCTTTTAGCAAAAGGGGAGTAAAAATCGTTCTTAAAATAATGGCCCTTATTAAATTAAATAAGGTGAGGTGGATGAGAGGCTGAAATCAGCAGTTTGCTAAACTGCCGTACTGGTTAAACGGTACCGAGGGTTCGAATCCCTCCCTCACCGCTGATTTGGATAAGGCCGATAAAGAATATACCGGATTAGTAGTTTCGGGGTGTAGCGCAGCCCGGTTAGCGCACCTGCTTTGGGAGCAGGGGGTCCCAGGTTCGAATCCTGGTACCCCGACTAAAACACAAGGCTTCAGAGGATTTCCTTTGGAGCTTTGTGCTTTTAAGACCTGACAGTCATATAGTTAGGTCGTAATTTCACATATAATATTACTGTAATCACTTTGCTTGAATTTCGAAAAACGAACCTAAAAGTGTATCCAAAAGTGATACCATAAAAACGACGCATTTTTTACTTTTAAAGTGATGCGTTATGTATTTATTGAAAAATGTCGGGGTTCATTTCTTCATCCGAACCACCAGAAAAGCCACAAATGGCACTGTCCCAATTTATCTACGCCTAATCGGCGACAATCAAAGACTGGTCATTAGCACTAACCGAAAAGCCTTACCCCAGAAATGGAATGATAAGCACGAAAAGGTAATAGGAACGGATGAATTATCCGTAGCAACCAACCAGTATTTGGAATTGATAAAAGCACGTGTTTATGAGATAATCAATCTTTATGCAATCCAGAAAAAAGCATACACGCTTTACACGATAAAGGATTTGATTTTCGAGAAGGACAACTGCATCGAAGAAATGACTTTGATGAAAGCCATACAGCACCACAATAAAGAAGTGAAATCTTTGGTCAAGGTCAAATACTGCTACAAGACCTACCAAAGCTACCTTACAACCGAAGGATTTTTGAAGCTCTTTCTTAAGGAAGTATATAAGCGCAATGACATTTTTTTGGAAGAGATTGACGTGACGTTTGCAAAGAAATTCGAAAACTGGATATTGCTTAATACCAAGTCCAAGAACAATGGCATGGCTAAGCACATTCAACGGCTCAAAAAGATAATCAACTGGAGTATAAAAGAAGGATGGATAGATAGCAACGCAATTCAATCATTCAGGATTACTTTTCAAAAACATGAGAGGGGCTTTTTGACCAAACATGAAATTGCCTCGTTAGAGAAAGCCAAACCAACACACAAAACATTGATTGCTATTCAAGAGTTATTTCTCTTTCAAATTTATACGGGGCTTGCTTTTTCAGATATGGTAACACTGGATTGGCAACATATTCTCTATAATCATGAAGGTGAGGATTGGATAATTAAACCGCGTGATAAGACCAACGTATTGACCACTGTTCCGCTACTTCCCAAAGCAAAAGAGATACTTGCAAAGAGAAAATCAATATCGCAACAAGGGTTAATTTTTCACGTTTACGCTAACCAGCCATACAATAGGTATCTTAAGGACTTAGCTAAGGAAATAAAGCTTAAAAAGCGGCTCACCAGCCATTTGGCAAGGCATACGTTTGCTACGACCATTACCCTAAGCAATGGCATCCCAATAGAAACGGTAAGTAAGATGTTGGGGCATACCATGATTTCAACAACGCAGATTTATTCGAAGGTCACAATCGGAAAAATTGCATCGGATATGGGAAAACTGAATGGCAA
>CAIOTH010000153.1 GCA_903861145.1 uncultured Bacteroidota bacterium
GACCACATTTATCTTCAGCCCGAGCATCCGCTACGCGGCAAAAATGAAAATGAATTAGGCCCGAGGTTTCCGAACATGAACCATGCCTATAACCCCGAATTGGTTAAAAAAGGGCTGGCTATTGCTATGGAGAACAATATTACCTGCCACACCGGTGTTTATGCAGGCGTGCAGGGGCCAACTTTTGAAACCCCGGCAGAATACAAAATGTTTCATGTAATGGGTGCCGATGCGGTGGGTATGTCAACAACGCCGGAGGTTGTTGTGGCACGCCATATGAGTATGGAGGTTTTTGCCATTTCGGTAATAAGCGATATGGGTTACCCGCCTGAAAAGGCGGACAGTGTTACACATGACTTTGTTTTGAAAAAAGCCGCCGAAGCAGAACCTAAAATGAGAAAGATTATTGTTGAATTGCTTCAGCAAATTTAGATATGGCAAATGCTCAATAGAATTTCGTTGAAGTTCCTCTTACTCTCGTTTTTGTTCGCAGTTACTTTCCAATATTCATTTGGTTATAGTGCCGATTCAACTTTAAACACCACCCGGCCGGCCGATTCTGTTAAGGTAAAAAAGCCCTCCACTAAAAATGATACCTGGTTTTATGGTGAAGAACCCGACCGGCACACGGTAATTGATTCCAGCGTTCTGCATTTTGAAGAGTATAACATTGTGCAACGCGATGGCATTGAATATATGAACCTCGGCAACACCGGCAGCGCCGCTTATCCAACAGTTTTTAGTATGGATAAACATATGGGGTTTAACACCGGTTACAACCAATACGATATTTATAAGTACGAAAAGGATTCGATAAAGCATTACCAGGTAATAAGGCCATACGCCGAGGTATCGCTGATGTTTGGCTTGAATAAAGAGAATGTAATTACTGCCAAGTTTGCCAATCAGCATAAAAAGATGTTTTTCTATGGCGTTGATTTTACAAGAATATCATCGGCCGGTACTTACGGCAGTCAGCAAACCGATGTAAACGGGTTTAACCTGTATGGCATTTTCAATTCGAAAAACCAGCATTGGAACATTGAGGCCGATATGGTTTTTAATTCGGTTAAGAACAATGAAAATGGCGGCGTTGCCGCCAATCCTTTCGATTCGTCTTTCTTCAAAAAAGAACTGGTACCCGTACGGGATACCGCTGTAAACAATTACCGGCAAATTGATTTTTACCTAACCGCCACCTATAGCATTGGCAAAAAATATTTCGAACGCAAACATATTGACTCAGCCCGTACGCAAATATTAATGCCCGTTTTTAATGTGGGCTACCAGTTTAATATTGAGCGTAGTAAATTCAGCTACCGCGATTACGACCCCGATACTAATTACTACCATAAGTTTTATACACCCGATTCGGTTTTTAATGACCTTACCTATCTAAAAGTTGGCAACGCCGTTAAGCTTGAATATAGGCCACGCAAACTCACCTCCGATTCTACCTTCGAAGAGAAAGATTTTATTGCTTACGCCCAAAGCGGATTTGATTATTACCTGTTAACACAGAACACCCACAACAACAATTTTGGCAACTGGTATGTTAGCGGAACTTTCAGGAATAACTATGCCAACAAGCAGAAAATAATTTACAAGGCTTCGGCCAAATATTACTTCTACGGTTATAATCAAAACGATTTATTGGTTGATGGTGTTGCCGGTTACGACTTTGGTAAGGTGGGTACCTTAACAGCCAATGCATCGTACCAACTTAAAGAGGCACCGTACATTTACGAGAACTACTATTCGGTTTCAGATTCGTTTCATTACAAGCTGCCAAAAATGAAAACGCTTGACCTGGGCGGCAAGTACACCAACTCGTTTTTAGGCATAACCGCCGATTTAAATTATTATGTGGTTGACCATGTTCCTGTTTTTCCGGGTAGTGCGAATCCGTATATTACTAATGGCGTTGAAAATGTTTTTGTTGCCCACTTTGGTAACCGCAATTCGTTTTATGGCTTTCACTTAGATGATGATATCTGGTTTACAGTGGCCCCGAATAATGGCACCATTGGTTCGACTTACCCCATGTTATATACCAAGCACAGCATTTATTACGAGCGCAGAATTTTTCACCAATTGCTGTGGCTAGATGTTGGTTTTGATTTGCGCATCAGGTACAAAAACAATGCTCCCTTCTACGACCCTTTGTTAGCAGGCTTTTATCCTGAGGGAGATGCCGTTAAAACCTATCCATATCTCACAGCCTATCCAATGATTACATACCCGGTTCTCGATTTTTTTGTGAACGTTAAAGTGAAAACGGTAAGGGTATTTTTAAAGGTTTCCAACATCAGTTCTGAGTTTGGCCCACAGGGGTATTTCAGCCTGTTTCATTACCCCGCTGCCGATATTACTTTCCAGGCAGGGGTTAAGTGGCGATTCTTTGAATAGAGTCTAAAACCAGCCTTTATAAATTAATTACTAATGGTTTTGTCTTTACGGTATTGCTTTTATGCCCAGCCCTATCAACAACATAAATAGAGTAAGTTGCAGTTTCGGTGGTGTCGTTATCATTCGTAAAAATCTGAGGTGGGAGTACTATATCCAAATTGCCTTCAATGGCAATGGATGAACCGGTAGGTGCCAATTGAGGAATACGGAATTGGCTTATCACATTGTTCCTGCTATCTGTAACAAACAGGTTCTTAATATCAGCCGAGTCAACACCTAAATCACCATCACCATCTACATATGATATTACAATAAGCACTGAATCGCGGTATTTAATAGCAGGATTAGGCGATATTGAATCGAAGGTGATAGAAGGAACTATACTAATGCTGGTGTCTTTTTTGCATGATGACATAGCAGCAATTGCAGTAACAATAACCACGCATACTGCAAGTGCTACTTTGCTTTTCCTATTCATCAAGGTTTTATTAATCTTCATATTAACAAGTCATTTTATCGCTATTGCCGCATGAAGCTGTAATAGGTAAAGTAAGGATAAGGCAAGGTAGCATTCGGATATTCAACATTGGTTTGATGCTGCCCATCGTTTACATAATAGCGCATAAAAATGGTATCGCCCACCGGAAACTGGGCAGTTGGCACCGGTGCAATCCAATACTGGCCGCCATTTGAAGCGAGATAAGTTGCCTGTATAGAAACCGCCGCGCTAAAATCGTACGATTTGCGCGAAAATTTAATTGTATTTACCTGTAGGTTCGGAACAGGGGTACTATCATCTGTAACCACAAATACGGCATAAAAAGATGCAACGGCTGCGGGTACTATAAACGGGTTGTAGTAAACCGAATCAATACGGTTATTAGAATAACCGGTTTGATAATCGCTGCTTATGGCAAAATAACCGGTTACCACCGGCGGTTCGTTAGGCCTGGTGGCAACGTGCCCGTACATATCTTTAGCTCCGTGCATAATCCAGTTACGGACTATAGTAATGCTCGAATCAGGCAAAGGCACGCCAATATTATCCTGCGGCATGCGGTCGTTGGTATTTACATAGCAGCAATTGGTAATGCGGATATACATTACCGAGTTAAGGGTATCGTAAGGAATAACGCGGTATTTGTATTTATTGGCTGTATCATTTTTTACAATAGGTGCATACACCAAAGTAGCGTAAGCAGATTGTGGGGTGCGGTAATCAGGTTCAAAATGCCCATCGTGGCAACCGTTCAAAGCGCATCGCACTGAAAGCACTTTTTGGTGCACATACGTTATGGTCATGGTATCCACCAAAATCTTATTGCCTGTGGTATCCGTTCGGTTTATGTTACTATAAGGATTATTGACCACGGCCGGTGGCTCCTTTTTACACGAGTACATAACTACCAGTATAACCAGCAGCGGTAACAGAAAAATTATTGAGCGCCTTAATCTCATTTTTTGAACTTATCGTTTTTACTCGTCCTTAAATAAAAGCCTGCGATAACAATGAACCATCAAACATACCGGGTGGCATACTGGTATCAAATCCCAATATATTGGCAATGGTAGGCGCTATATCAACGCTCTCGCCACCGCTAGTTATTGTTTGTCCCTGGTTTACAACTCCCGATGGGCCCACCACCAAACAGAATATTTCGCGGCTCATGGCATCGTTGGTATGGTCTAAACCATAGCGGCCGTATGTATCAATAGTACTGTTAGGCGCCTGGTTTCGCCCGTGTTCAGGGGCAACAATCAATATGGTATCGTTGGCCATACCAGGTGTACTTTGAATAGCCTGCCAAAGCTTGTATAATGCATAATCGGCCTTACGGATATTATCTGCGTACTGGGTATAGTTAAAGTGTGCTATGTCTATACCGGTCATATTAATAACCATTAACTCGGGGGTAAATTTTTGCATAACCTGTATGCCAAAAAATATGTTCAGCATATCCGAATCTAAAGTAGGCCCCCATGGGTTATTATACTGGCCGGCATAGGCGTTTGTCAACAAAGTATTGATAAACGTCTCTAATGTAGCCGCGTCCTGCGGTGTATTGGTAATACCCGAAGCCGCTGCAGCACCCGGCACTTTAAACTCGCCGTTCAAAAAACTTTTAACCATATCGCACTCATTCTTCTGCGCGGCGGTGAAAGATAGAGGGTGCCCGAGCTGGCCGTAACCGGTGCCCGATATAATTGTAGCAGGCTGTATCATATTAGCCCCGTATGCAGGCCCGTAACCGGGATACAGGCTATAATTTAAATAAGGATAGGCGCCTAACGAGTCGCAAACCCACCATGCATTTAACGCGCCACCCAGCGGCGAGCTGTGTTTGCGGTAATACTCAAAAATAGTAGGGTAAGGGGGTGGCTGCTGTATTTGAATATTGTTATCGGTATACTTACCGGTAATGGCTGTTGTATGGCCGTTGTAGTGGCCGGTAGGGCCCGAGGCATAGCTGAAATTATTGAAAAGCGTACCCATGTTTTGCAAACGTGTGGTAGCTAACTGCGGTAGCGAAGTCATACCCGGCGCAATATCAGAAGAGATAGGTGCGCTGCCATTTAAGGTATTGGTCATCAAATTACCGTCTATCATTTGCATAGATTCCAAATTGCGGACACCACCGGCAAACAGGCAAAACACCACGTGGTTTGCTTTGCGTGAACCGGTGCGTGCAAATAACCTGCCGCTTGGCAAAATATATGGAACCACCATACTGCCTGCTGCTGTAAGCGCCGCCGATTTGATGAATGCTTTCCTTTTCATGTATGCCTGTTTATATGCTGTTTCACACTTAATAATATCTATACTCCGTACTGGTAAGCATAGAGTAATAAATCATTTTTGAGTTGATGTTACTACCGGGTTGCAATATCAAATTCTGCATTTTCCAAAGTTCCTGCGCTGTTGGCTGACGGTTATAAAACCGGATATATGTTTGATTAATAAACGTTGGCAGATCGGCCATCATGGTAATACTGTCGGGCATTGAAACACCTCCGTTTTCCAAAAGGTTTTTGATAATTATATCTTCCATGGTAGCCTGGTCACCAAAGGCCTCCAAACAAGTATTGAGATTGGTTAATTGGACTGTGCTAATAGAGGCATTATACAAATCGTTATAGGCAATAGATATAAACTGGTTAGTTGTTTTAAGGTTTGTTTTTTGCGAGGCGTTTTGGTACAACACCTTGTTTTGCACCTGGTAAATAGTTTGCACCTCCTTTTTACAGGAAGCGAAAAGCACCGTTAGTATAATTGCCACAATAAAAACCTGTCTGCTCATAAACCCTGTTTAAAGTTTGCGGTATTAAAGCCCTGCGTATTCATCTAATGAAAATATTGCCAATTGTAATTGCTTAAAGTCGTTAGTTGATTTATAGATATTGGCGTAATATGCAAACTCAGCCGAAGTTGGTTTACGGAAAAGATAATTTTGAAACATTAACTGCACCTGACCCTGTATATAATCATCAGAGGCAAAAAAGATATTGATGTAATCTGGTTTGCTTTGGCCTACTACGAGGAAAAGTTCGGCAGTAGTGCTGTTAACCATATTTTCTCCGTTAGTTAACTCGCTGGCCGTTGGATACCGCAACAGAAAATTCTGGAACGTTGAGGTAACAAAATTCTGAGTGCCCATATTAATCTCGTCGTACAAATAGTTATTAACTACGGTGCGCAGCATAACACGGTAATCTATAATTCCGGCATTCAACCAGCTTAAAGCATTTTGCAAAGTATCTAACCGGTGCACTTCATAAGTAAGGGCGGCAACGTACGCCGGTGGTTGTGGCTGGCTTAATAAATAGTTGAAGAGGTAAATCTGGTTGGCTATATCAACCGAATCAGTATTGTTCAAATACAAGTTTTCGGCATTCACCAAAAGGGTGCGGTTATACTCAGGCTTGGCAAACATAGTTTGCACAAATGCCTTGCGGTCAGCCACCGAAAAGTTATGCGCTCTCAAAGCAGTCATTGCACTGGTTTGCTCCACCCCTACCGGCTTACGGCCTAACATATTAATGTATGTTTTGTTAAGGTAGATAACGATGGTAGATGAGTCGATGGTATGATCGGGTGGGGGAACGTTGTTGGGCACCACATTTGTTTCTGTTTTGGTGCAGGCCGCTAAACCCAAAATAAAGATGAAGGCTAAATAGTATTTAGTCATTGGTTATTGTAGTTCCAAGATAATAATAAGTTTAAGAATGTCGCAAAATGCTTCTCGGCTGGTTTTCCAACTGTAAATTGATTGGCGGCTTACTATCTCAATAACGTTACGTTGCCCTTAAACTCGTAACTCTCCCCATGGCACAGCACCGAGATAGAATAAATGTAAACACCAATAGGCTGTTTCATTTCCTTAAAAGTGCCATCCCAGCCTACCGTCATGTCAGTTGATTCGTAAACCATTACACCCCACCGATCGTATACCCTAAACCAGTTTAACTTATCATAGTTATGATTCTTAATTCTGAACACATCGTTTACTCCATCACCGTTAGGCGAAAAAGCGGTTGGCAGCAACAATTGCGTACAAGGCTCTACCACATACACCCAAACCGAATCAACACTTTTGCATCCGTTTTTATATCCATAAACGTAGTATAGCGTTGAACTTACGCCAGGTTTAGCAATAGGGTCAAAAGAAGTGGCGCTGCTAAGGGTTGAAGCGGGTACCCAAAACACGCTATCTACGCCCATGGCGTGCAGCTGGGCGCTTTCATTCGTGAAGATAGTAACGCTGCTATCAACCTGCACATTACTAGAGTTGACTGTTACATTTACCGAACGGCTAATTGTGCATCCATTGTTATCGGCGGTTGCAGTGTAAACCGTACTTTGCGTTGGATATGCTAAAGGCGTATTGCAGGTATCGCAGCTTATAGATGTTGCGTTGCCCCAAACCACCAGACCATTACTGGTTGCGGTTAGCACGGCAGTATCTCCACGACAAATAGCAGTATCGCTACTTAAAGTAAGCATTACAGGACTTAACAAAGAAATTGTAACCGAATCTACTGTAATACAATTACCATTAGCGACGGTGGCAACATAAGTGGTGGTCGTAAAGTCGCTGGCAAAAGGGTTATTACAAACCGTGCAGCTAAGTCCGGTTGCAGGTGTCCAACCAGCAGTTCCGCTACTGGTAGCAAGTAGGGCAACACGCTGACCGGGACACACGGTTGTATCATTACTAAGAGATAAAGCAGGATAATTAAGCACTGTAACTTTCACGCTATCAGTAATCGGGCATGCTAACCCCGCGGTGCAATAATAGGTTGTAGTAACAGTAGGGTTAGCGACCGGTGTATTGCAGTTGTTACAACTTAGGCTGACCCCTGGGGTCCACGTTACTGTGCTGTTACTTGCAGCGTTTAACTGCGCGCTTAAGCCCTGGCAAATGGTAGTATCATTACTTAAAGTAAGCGTTGATTGGTTAGGCATGGTGATTGTAACCGAGTGTACAGTAGCACAGTTACCATTAGCAATGGTGGCAACATAGGTGGTAGTTATAAAATCAGTGGCAACCGGGTTATTGCAAACCGAGCAGCTAAGGCCGATTGATGGCGCCCAGCTTGCAGTACCGCTACTTGTAGCAATTAAATCAACCTGCTGGCCCGGACATATATTTGTGTCATTATTGAGCGATAACGAAGGGTAGTTAAGCACCGTAACTTTTACGCTATCAGTAACAGGGCAGCCTACACCGGCCGTGCAATAATAGGTTGTTGTGACCGTAGGATTGGCGACCGGTGTATTGCAGTTGTTACAACTTAAACCAGCTGTAGGGCTCCAGGCCACGGTGCTATTACTTACTGCGTTTAACTGTGCGCTTAAACCCTGGCAAATCGTAGTATCGTTGCTTAAGGTAAGTGTTGCAAACTGGTTAACCGTTATTGTAACACTATCAACAGCCTGGCAACCGGGGCTTCCAACCGTAGCCACGTAGGTGGTTGTTGCCGTGGGCCTCGCCATTGGATTATTGCAACTGGTACAACTTAAACCGCTTACCGGCGTCCATGTAGCGGTACCACTTGAAACTGCGTTGAGTTGAACTGCATTGCCCGAGCATATGGTAGTATCGTTATTGCTAATGGTTATTGTTGGAACTTGAACTACCGTTACAACAACTGTGGTACTGCTGGTACAATTACCTGTACTTGCAGTGGCAACGTAATTAGTAGTTGTAGCCGGAGTAGCTATAGGGTTATTGCAACTGGTACAGCTTAAACCGGTTGCAGGAGACCAGGTAATAGTTCCGGTTGATATTGCGTTTAACTGAACCGAACTACCGGCGCAGATATTGGTATCGTTGGTGGCAGTAACAGTCGGAATTGCAACCACTGTAATAACTACAGTATCGGTTACAGCGTAGGTGCCGTTTGTGGCAGTGGCAACATAATTTGCCAAGCTTGCCGGTGTGGCAGTTGAGTTGTTACAAGCAGTACAACTAAGCCCCGCTGCCGGCGACCACGTAACCGTGCCAGATGAAACTGCGCTTAATTGTGCCGATTGGCCCGCACATATTGTTGTGTCATCGCCCGCCGTTAACGTTGGGGCTGTAAGGACAGTAACGGTCATTGAGTCGCTTATGGCACAACCTCCGCCACCGGTGGTTGCAACGTAAGTAGTGGTTGTACCTGGCGTAGCAACAGGATTATTGCATTGCGTGCAACTTAGACCTGTTACGGGTAACCAGTTTATAGTAGCCGTTGATGTTGCAGTTAACTGAACAGCATTCCCTGCGCATATAGTAGTGTCGTTATTTTGAACAGTTACAGGCGCACTTGTGTTGATAGTAATTGCAAATGTATCGGATGCACTGCCGCATGCACCGTTAGAGGTTGCTATATAGGTAGTATTGGTGGTTACCGTGGCCACCGGGCTACTGCAACTGGTACAGCTTAATCCTGTAGTAGGTGCCCAGACGCTACCGCTGCCGGCATTTAATTGCACCGGTACGCCGCTACAAACAGTGGTATCCATACGCGAAGAGCTTTGCCCGCCACTATAGGCAAAAAATACAGCCCAAATTACATTGGAAGAATTGCCGCCGGTAAAATTGAGGTTAACATTGCTGGTACAGTTGGTTACCAACGCCTGTATATTGCTTACACCGTCCGAACCGGTCATGGCCTGGTCGGCGTTGCAATCAAGTAGGGCGGTTAGTGTTGAGTTTTGATAACCAAAATCGCCATAAGGCCCTGCGCAGGTACCCGAATTAGAGTTAGGCCCGCCAACGGTACCAAGGGCGGTGCCATTAACATTTATAGCTTCTCCATCGCCCACATCATCGCATATATAGCCACCGTAAATGGCAAACCCAACGTTATTGGTATTGCCAATGGGGTAGGTAAAGTTAAGCGCATAGTTTACCGAGTTTGCCATATCAGCAGCATTTAAAAATATAGCCGTGCTTACTTGTGGTAAGGCGTTATTTGAATAAGCAACATACAAGTAGTAATCGGTAAATATATCGGTAGGCCCGGTGAGTTGCGCCGGAACATCAATGGTATAGGTATTATTTGCAGCGCTGATAAGGCTGGTAACATCCTGGGCGAAAACCCCCGAGTTGCCTCCGTAAATTGAAGACTGAAAAGTAGGGCTTACCTGCACTGCACTGTTATAGGTAAGTGGCGTACCGTTAAACGTAACAGTTATGGGACTGGCAGGGCCCTGGCTGCCCACAAAAAGATAAGCCTGCCTGATGGTACTACCCGGTGCAATGCTTAACGTAAACGTGCCCGTTCCGGCTTGTCCGTAATCGGGTGCATAACCGCAACCCGTAACACCACCATTAAACTGCGCCTGGTAATACGACACTGCCTGCCCAATGGAGTTAAAACCAACCAGGAGGAGGAGCCCGAGTAGATAAACCTTATGCTTTAATTTCATGCCAGTGTCGTTAGTAAATATAGGGGTTTTGGGTTAACGTATCCATATTTTATTACAGGCTCAAAATCACATTATGCAATATTGTTACAATAAAAAAGTCCCGCCTCTTTTCAGAAGCGGGACTTGCATTAATTAAAGAAAACAAGGATGTTATTCTTCCGTCTTTTCTTCAGTAGTTTCGGTTGATTCGTCGGCTGCTTTGTTCGATTTTGCTTCAGCTTCAGCTGCGTCATCGGCTGCTTGCTTGTTCTCCATCTTCTCTTTCAACTGGCTCAATACTCCAAGGTCGCCGAGGGTTGTTTTCTCAACGTTCTTTTGCATTGTTTTTACAGTTTTAGCAGTTTTTTCGCGTTCAACTTTCTTCTCTTTTCTTTCGCCTTCTTCAGTATCGCGTTTTACATCTTCCCAAATGCGGGCGTGAGAAACTAAGATTCTCTTATCGTTTCTGTTAAACTCTAATACCTTGAATTCAGCTTTGTCGTCGGCAGCTAAAAATCCACCGGCTTCTTTAGCTAAATGCTTTTTAGGAGCAAATGCTTCTAATCCGTAAGGCAATAATACAACAGCGCCTTTGTCATCTGCACTTAGTACAGTTGCTTCATGCACTGAGCCTATTGGGAACACAGATTCAAAAGTATCCCATGGATCTTCTTCAATTTGCTTGTGGCCTAAGGTAAGCTTGCGGTTTTCGTTGTCAATATCCAACACAACAACATCTAATTCATTACCAATTTTGGTAAACTCGGTAGGGTGGTTGTAACGTTTAATCCACGAAAGGTCGCTGATGTGAACCATGCCACCAATACCGTCGGCTAATTCAACAAATACACCGTAAGGGGTAATGTTTTTAACCACGCCTTTGGTTTTGGTTCCCACAGGGAATTTATCGGCAATCTTAACCCAAGGATCTTCAGTCAGTCTCTTTAACGAAAGCGACATCTTTCTTTCTTCACGGTCAAGTGTCATTACAATAGCCTCATGAATATCGCCTAAGTGGAAATATTCGCGGCTGTTGATTGGTGTATTGCTCCATGAAACTTCAGATACGTGTATCAAACCTTCAACACCCGGAGTGATTTCAAGGAACGAGCCGTAATCTTCAATGTTTACAATTTTACCCTTAACCTTGCTGCCCACTTCAATATCCTTATCCAAAGTATCCCAAGGATGATCTTGTAATTGCTTCAAGCCTAACGAAATTCTCTTCTTGTTATCATCGTAATCTAATACAACAACGTTCAGTTTCTGGTTAAGCTCTAATACTTCTTTCGGATGGCTTATGCGGCCCCACGAAATATCGGTAATGTAAAGCAATCCGTCAACACCGCCCAAGTCAATAAACGCACCGAAATCGGTGATATTTTTGATTGTTCCTTCCAACACCTGGCCTTTTTCAAGTTTGCCGATGATAGCTTCGCGTTGTGATTCGATATCGGATTCAATAAGTGCTTTGTGAGATACTACGGCATTTTTAATTGCTTCGTTAATCTTCACAACTTTCAAATCCATAGTTTTGCCAACGTAAATATCGTAGTCGGTAATTGGTTTAACATCGATTTGAGAACCCGGTAAGAAAGTCTCAAGGCCAAATACATTGGCAATAAGTCCACCCTTGGTTTTCGACACAATTTTACCTTGTACCACAGCGCCCGATTTGTTAGCTTCAACAATGTACTCCCATGCTCTTAACTTTTGGGCGTTTTTGCGGCTTAACTGCAGGATACCTTTTTTGTCTTCTTTATTTACTACATAAACATCAAACTCCATACCCACTGCCAGATCTTCCACATCGCGGAATTCGGTAAGTGGCACAAGGCCGTCTGATTTAAATCCAATGTTTAAAACCACGTCGGCATTGGTAATAGCTACCACTGTACCTTTAACGATTTCGTCGTTTTCGATGGTTTTAAGTGTAGATGAGTATTGCTCATCGTACATTTTGCTTTCAGCGTCGGTGTAACGTACTACATTACGTTTGTCGACTGTCCAGTCAAAATCATCAAATGCGCCAACCGATGCATTTGCGAATTTGTGCTGTACTGGTTTAGCAACAACTTCTTCTCCTGATACTTGTTCTTCTGACATAAATAATTCGCCGGTTATTGTTTATTCTCATCCCGGAACATGAGTTTAGTGATATTGTTAAAAATGGGCTGCAAAAATAGTAAATTTTACTGGTAAAGCCTACTTTTTTACCCTCCAATTTCGCGTGGCTGCGAACGCCGTATCCGGGTAAAGATAGATAAGGACCAAGGAAGTTGCAACTAATTGATTTACAATACTAAATAGCAATTAGGAGGTTGCGGCTATTTCGTAATAAAAGCCACGAATTTTGGAACAACCTTAATCTTATCATGATAAAAGTCCTTCAACTCATCTCCCACAACCGTGCACGGAATAATAAATGGATCGCCGCCAATCCTACAAATTTTATAATAGTAAAAAAGATCGGTTGCAATAAAAGATATTCGCTGTTCCGCTACTGGGTAAGAACATATTTTCTTTATCATCATTATTTCAGTGTCCGCAATTGCGATTGCTTTCTTATCGATTGTAATCGTCAAAATTCGCGTGCCCTTGTCTTTAGTAAAGTCTAAATCAACACCCCCGCTATACCGGATATATTGCAACAACATTAAAAATGATGGTACCCAAACTACACAAGTAGATATAAACAGAACCAAAATGGCTGTATTCAAACGTCCTGGAATAGCACTATGCATGTGTATAACTCCAAATTTTACAAGAACAAAAAAACTCACTGCAACAAAAGCTAAAACAATTGATTGCAACCCAACCCTAAATGTGCTGAGAATCCGCTCCCGGTTCATTTTGTAAGTCATGTTCTAATATTGCTCTTTATACAAGAATACTCCCTCTAACAATCAAGTAAACTACCATATCATCCCCCTCTATCTTAAAAGCAATAACCCATCCTTTATAAGTAATACAACTTAAACCCGCCAGAGCTAATATTTTATTATGGCACAATGCATAGGTAACATCTGGCTTTGCGTATGTGTATAAATTTAGCACGAAATCTGTAACCCAAAATTGGCCCGCACCGGGCGTATGGATGCTATCAATAAAATCAGCAATGTCGTACAGCGTTTCGAGCGCATCAGGTTCTAAACTAACTTTCACGATGCCTTTTTTACATCTTTTTCAGATAGTCTTTTCTTTATTTCTTCCAATGCAACCATGCCGTCCTTGCGGGCACCTTTTTTAGGCCTGCTAAGAAGTTCTTGTAACTCTTCATCGGTAGCTTTGCGACCGATGCCGAAAGCTAAATCATGCGGTGTAAGTTTCTTAAACTTGTCCATATGTCAAATATAGTAAATTAAACGCGGTTAAGCAATTTTGCAGCAAAGCAACCCTTTCCATAATTCAACCGTTTATATCTCGCATTCAATCATCAGCAATCCATGAAAAAACTCATCCCCGTTCTCTTCCTCCTCGCTTTCGCATGCAAAAAACCGGATACCATCCCAGCGATTCAAATGAGCGATATACCATTAAAAGGCGGCAATAGCTGGAGTTATGCTGTAACTAACTTTCCCGCCACGCAAACAGATACCGCAGTTTATCAAATATTAAACCCCATGTCGGTTTTTGGCGCTACGGTAACCTACTATACAACAACGACCATTAAAGGAAACATTGTCGATTCGGGCACAATAGCCTCGGGGACTCCTTCTATTACCTATGCCGGTGATAACGGTATTCAAACCTTTGCCGGCAGCGGTTTATTCGATGGTTGGGTATTAACTTTTCCCATCACGGCTCAATCATCATGGTCAGCAAGTGGGGGAACGATAAAGGTAATTGCAACCTCGCCAAGTGTAACAGTAGGTGGCAACAGCTATCAAAATGTTTACACCTTGTTGCGCACTGTTATTACCCCGGGTGGCTACGTAAACGATACCATGCTTCTCGCTCCAAAAATTGGCATCATAAAATGGAATGGCTTTCCGTTGGTGAGTTATCATTTGCAATAAGGCAAAGTTAACACTGCCTTTGCAACAATTTAATACAGGATTGCTTCGTCGCAGAGCCTCCTCGCAATGACGATTACTCGTTAAAAATGCGCAACTTTGCATTCCACAATCAAATAATGCAATCATGGATCAAGCGCAATTTTGGGATATCATTCAACGCTCGTTAGCAGCGATAACTGTAGAAGAACAAATTGATTTTTTAGGCAACGAATTAGGTAAGCTATCAAAAGAAGAAATTCTCGAGTTCGATTTTATTTTCCGCCAAAAACACGAAGACGCCTACACATGGGATATATGGGCCGCAGCCTACACCATGCAAGGCGGATGTAGCGATGATGGATTTATTGAATTTCGCGCATGGTTGGTTTACCGCGGCAAAGATGTTTTCGAAAAAGCTTTGCAGCATAGTGATAGTCTGGCCGAACTGGGCCGCGAAAAATTAGAAGAAAGTGAAGAGAGTGAAGACTTTTACTACCTAACCGCCGATGCCTACGAAGAAATAACCGGCGTTGAAGGCCTTGATGTTGAAGAAGACCCCAACTTTAAACCCATAGAAATTAAAGAATTACCCACCGGCAAAGATTGGGACGAAGAAAACCTGGATGAACTAAGGGCCCGTAACCCCGAAACCTTCAAGCTTTTCTGGAAATAAGGTGTGCGAATGTGTTAAAGTGCGAATGTATTTACCTTAACTCATTAACACCCTTAATCAAACTCATAATAAGCTTCCCGGTAAACCAAAAAACTGATAGGTAAAAACGCCAGTGCTAAAAGCCAGGTATAACCAAACAGCGTTATAAAAAAAGTAGCGAGACCTATTGCAAATAAAAACGAGTTAAAGCTTTCCTGGTTAAAGCCTTGTGTAAAAAGCATGGCATATAACAACATTGGCAACGCCACCGCATACAATACATAAACCGGTAACTGCCATAAAATGTGGAACCGCACGCAATATGAAGTAAGCAAGGCCACCTCCGGTATTAAAAGAACGAGCACCAATGCCATTACAAATAAATAACGTTTCCAGATTTCAATAGGAAAATTACGGGTAAAGTTTAAATACGTCGTTTCGAAACTCCAAACCTGGTATAGTAAAATACCCTGCACCGGTATACTAATAGCCATTGCCACCTGCATCCAGCGTATGTCATAATTAAACGATGCCCACTCGTAGTGCGCCCCATAAATTACCGCACACGAAAATAACTTGGTGCCAATTAAAGCCACTTTGTTATCATAAGTAATTTGCCTGAGCAAAACCGATAGCATATTGGGCTTTAATTTTATCCGCGGTAATAAATTAAACCCCGCAATCAGCGGATTAGTGTGAACCCGCAACAACCGGTAATAAACTGTGGTAACCGTTATGGCAATATTAAACACCAAGCCCAGCAAGCCTAGTGCGGCTAAGCCATAGTGACCTTGCATAACACCAATAACCACACCGGCAAGTCCATAAATAAGGATGGGAGCATTTATTTGCACCACAGCCCAACCAAGCGCCTTTAATAAATTAAGAGGGCGCGCTGTGTTGCTGATGTATAAAAACTGAAACTCCTCTTTATTAAGTGTATTAAGCAGGTAACGCAAACCATTGGCTGCATACAACAACCAAATACACCACATACAGAACAACGTGAATATTGACGAAAATACACTTTGCAAAATGGAATAGTGAATGAACAACACCATTTTGCCATCGGCCATGCCAAACATTACCAGCACTATAAATAAAAATACCAGTAAGTGCGCTTCGTAAAAGCGCTGTACAAATGCTTTGTCAAAAACGCGTATCAGCCAATGCATGTTATGGTTTGATTTGCCAATTGCAATGTTTGGTAGGTCCCAACACCACCTTCACGCAACGGCTGGTGCGATGAAATAAGAAAAGTAACATTCCGCTCAGCATGCCACTGCTTTATCAATTCATAAATTTTAGGCAGAAAAGTATCTTCAATCGTTATGAGCGGCTCGTCCAGCAAAATAATTTTTGGTTGGCCAATAAAAGCCAACAACACCGAAAGCTTTTTAAGCATACCGCTTGAGTATGTGCCAATCGGGTTTTGAATAAAACTTTTAATACCAAAGTATTCAACCAATTCATTTACCGCGTTCATATCACCACCTTTCGAATCGGCGTAAAAACCTATCAGCTCATAACCGGTTAAAAACACGGGTAGCATTGGCTCGGCTTCGGCATAATTAATCAGGCGGCGGTATTCGGTGGGCTTTTCGCGCAAGTCTATGCCGGCGATGCTTACACTTCCTTTGCAGGGTATAATACCCGCTATCGACCGAAAGAAAGAAGTTTTACCCGAACCATTGGGCCCCTTTACCCAATATATACCCGGCTCAATAACAAGCTCTTTAATATCGAGCACCAACTGCTCGTTATACTTTTTAATAAAATCTTTTACTACCAGCATGTGTGTTTAATTGGAAATAAATATAGGCCTTTGAATACATTATCCATCCATGCAAAAAAACGCCCCGATAGCTTAAAACCTACCGGGGCGTTTCTTATTGTCCTAAATAAATACTTATTCGTTGGTTTTCACAAATCTTGTATTAATCACATCCTTTCCGCTCTCAAACGAAAGAATGTAAACGCCGGCGGCAAAGTGCGAAACATCGAAATGCAAATTGTTGTTGCCTTCGGTTATATTGGTGTTGCCGGTATAAACCGTTTCGCCCAATATGTTGCGAATGTTTATCAGGCAATTATTGATTGCATTGTTACTGCTTACGGCCAAGGTCAACTGGTTTTTAGCCGGGTTAGGGAACAGGTTAAAATTGCTGAATGCGCCCACCTCATTTATACCTAATTGAACGGTGCTGATGGTTTGCGTTGTAGTATCGCTGCATGAACCGTTGCTCACAATCAATTGCACAGTATAAGTGCCATTGGTGGCATAGGTATAAGTAGGGAATTTATCGCTTGAGGTACCACCATCACCAAAATTCCAGGTGTAGGTAGTAGCATCGGTATCAGCAGGTGCAAAATTAACTACCGGTGTGCCGGTACCCGTTGCTACAAATGAGCCGCCGCCCGTACCTAACACAAATACAGTAACCGGTGTGCGGCTTGATTGACATGGCGATTGTTGCAACTTCCAGTTATAGAAGTAATAAAACGTACCGGGCGAATTGGCGCTGTTACCGGTAATAGTAACCGTTCCATCGGTTGAAGTATATGGGAAAGTTACGCCGGAATTATTGCGGTACAGGTTATTGTATCCTTCAAGCCCCAGCAACAGTTTAGTGGCTACAGGCAAATTCCAGTTAAGTGTTATTGTGCGGTGCCCGGCAGTAATAGTTACGTAAACCGAATCGAGCGTATTGCCCAGGCTATCCTGCAATATTATCGAGCGCTTGCCCGTACTATCTGCATAAACATCCACCGAAATTAATTTTTGCGGTACCGAGCAGTTAAACAACATACCACGTTTGGTAATACGGGTATAATAGCTACCACCGCCAATGGTGTTGGCCGCCGGGCCCACGCCCACAATATTCGCAGTAATAGTCGAACCCAGGTAATAAGTAGTAGTAGTATGTAAGGCAGGTGTAGTATAACCGGTGCCGGTAGTTATTTCGGTGCCGTTTATGGGTGCAGTGTACCAGCCTATTGTGCTAAGCCCGGTGGCGGTAAGGTTAATAGTTTGGCCAGCGCAAATATTCTTATCGGCCGATACCGGTGGGCCACCGGTAATATTAACGGCCTGCACTTTTACCAGTGTATCAACTCCACAGGCATTGCCGGCATATAGCTTTACCGTATAAAGCCCATGGCCGGCATAAGGATGCTGAGGTGCTGAGGCGGTAGAAGTAGTGCCATCGCCAAAATCCCAGGTGTAACTGGTTCCGTTGGTACTGGTATTGGTAAAAGTTACGTTTTCGGGTAAGTTGCAACCTGGTAAAGCAATTTGGGTAAAGTTTGCAGCAACGGCCGGTGTAATTACGATAGCCAAAGCCGCGCTGGCCTGAACGCCTGCACTATCAATAGTTACCTTATAAAGCGTGGTTGCTGAAGGTGCTGCTACCGGCGAACTACAGGTAGTGCAACTTAAACCTGTTGCGGGGGTCCATGTATAAGTGGCTCCTGCAGGGCCATTGGCTGTTAAGGTTGTATTACCACCGGCACAAATAGCAGGACTTACAGCCGAAATGCTTAACGCAACGGGCAACAATGGCTCAATGCCAATAAGCGCCCCATCGTTCTGGCTGAAAGTATAACCACCGGCGCTCAAATCACCTACGGCAAAATAACCGTTGCTGGCTCCGCCCCATCCCCAGTTCATGTGCAGCATGCCGTTGGTTTCATAACCATCGCAAACCCAGGTATGCCCGCCTGCAGTTGGGTCATCGCCTTCATATTGTATAACGCGGCCATTATTCAACTCGTTCTCCATTAAATTAATCCAGTCGACCGTGCTATATGCCGACAGCCTTACACCCTGTAAAGTATTAGGGTTGTAATTAAAGTAGGCAGCATAGCTATGTTGCGCACAAGGGTTAGAGCCTCCACCCGCCTCAGACTGTAATACAAATGCTCCGCTACCGCCCTGTGCATCAGTGCCATAATCCATGGCAACGCTAACTCCGCATATATACATCAGTGTATCAACCGGGCTGGTGTTTGTGTTAACCACGTTAGGCATACCTGCCCAATTAAACGGCCCCGCAAAACTTACCGACTGAACGCCATAAGTATTTGAGTAATTATTCGGCGAATCATCGTAGCTAAAGGTACCGGTTCCGGTGGTAGGGTAGTTCCAGTATTTCATAATCTGTGCCATAGTTGTAGCAACACAACCGGTAACCGCGTGATTGCCAGTGGTGGTATCAACCGGGCAAAGGGAATTGTAATAAGGCTCCTGGTTCCAGGTAGTAGCGCATAATGGGCCAATACCAATGGCCTTTGATGTATTTGGATTTTGGTTATTGCTATAAGCATTCCACAAACCGACGGTTTTTGCGTTGGCAGGTATGTTGCGCACCACCCCATAATGAATTTTAGCCGCAGTACTCTTCATCCAATCGCTAACCCCGTTAGTGGTGGCATTGGCATTAAAATAAGCCTCTTTCGACCAGCCTATAACCGGCTGCACGTTATCATTACCGGCTACTATTACAAAACCTTTTACCGGGGCCAGGTTAAAAACGTAAAAATCAACCACTCCATCACTTTCGGTTTGGGTGTAACTTAAGTTGGCGCTAACTGCACGGCCCGTTTCGGGCGAATTCATCTTAAAAAAATTAAGGGCTATGCTTTGCGCCGTTTCAACACTAACCGTGTTAGCCTGCAACATTACCTGAAACCCAATAAAAGCCAGGGCAAGTAGTAAAAGGTTTTTCTTCATAAAAGCCGGTTGATTTAGCGGCGGTAAATGTAAAAGATTTAGCTTGTTAAGCAACGCTTTAACAAATGCCGGTACCAAGCCCCAAATAAGCTGGGCAAAAACAGTAGAATACTAAGCAATCATCCAGCTATTGAATATAAGCCTTAGGCAAGTGTGAATAATGTAATTCTTTCCAAAAATTGTGTAATGGTTTTGGGCCCTTTGCCTTCCATCTTTGAAACATGATTAGCGAAAGGGAATATTGTGGAAAAAGAAAGTTACCGGCTGATGATATGTCAGGAATGAGTTAAATGCTTTTGTCGGAAAAGCATGGATTGCCTGTTTTCCCTCAATCCAAATATTTTAGGATTGAGGGAAATAGGTGCAATAGTTTAAACAATCATTTCATCGTTATTATTAACAACGTTATAACCATTAAAAATTAAGGCATATGAAAAAGAAGGAAACCAAAACTGCCAACAAGCCCGATAACTTTTCGTACCCCGCCGGCCAGGATATTTACAGTAAAAGCAAGGAAGAGCAAAATATCGATCCGGAAGACCCGACAAAACTTAAACAGTCGGAAACAGATGATGACACAATAGCTAAAAGCGAAAGCGATTTTGACGCTGATGTGCCAGGTAAAAAAACCAAAGCAAAAGCCGGCAAGAAAAAAAACGAAAAAGATTTTAATGATGATGTATCGGGAAGCGACCTCGATTTTCAGCGTTCCGAATTTGACGATGATGACAAAAGGCCCGGCAGTGAAGATGAAGAAAACGATTATTATAGCCTTGGGAGTGACGACCATAACGATTTGGACGAAGATAGAGGAGAGTAAAACTTATAATGTTTGACCAGAATGACTGCCCCATCGCTATGTGCGATAGGGCAGCTTTAGTTTTATACCCGGGTACGGTTGCCTGAATTTACAATTCCGTAACTTTTATGATTTAAATCAGCATTTGTTTTGGCGGTGTTAAAATTTATTTATTTTCGGTTACCCTCCTAAATCGTTGATTTTTATGCTAATTCGTCGACTCTCATGAAGCCCGAAAACCTCGCTGCACAAATTGAAATTGACCGGTTTCTTGACATGGTTAGTGAAGTGTTTTTTAGTTTTGATTATTCGAACCCCGAGTTTTTAACAGTTTCGCCCTCATGCTATAAGGTTTTTGGATATACCGCAGAAGAAATTGCCAGGGTACCAGGGCTTTGGCACAAAATGATTCATGCCGATGATGTTGAAAAAACCCGCGCATATATGCGCGAGAAGCTAATTTTGGGCGAAGATGCATTTCCGGTATACAGGGTAATAACCAAAAGTGGCCAGGTAAGATGGATTTAGTCAAGGATAGTGCCAAAGGTGGATACCGAAGGCGTACTTGTTGGCGCTAACGGCTTAAGCTGGGATATTACTGACCGCGAAAATGCGAAGGAAAAAATTGCAGAAGCGCTTAAAGCATTACAGTTAAGTGAGGACAAGTTCAAAAAACTGTTTGATACCAGTTTAGATGGGATGGGAATTTTAACGTCCGACGGAAAAGTAATTGACGCCAACGAGGCATATTGCAAAAACCTGGGCTACACCCGCGATGAGGTATTGCTTTTGCACCGGGATGATATGCTGGTTAACACTGAACCGGGTGAACACATAGCAGTTAGAACACGGGAAGAAAAGGGTTCATTTTTCGGGTTCGTTAAAATGAGAAAAAAGAATGGGGCAATTACAGATTTTGAAGTGTCATCCAGCCGCTTTGAGAGTGCCGAGAGCCGGCAACTGGTTTTTATTTGCTGTCGGGATATTACCGAAAGGTTAAAAGCCAAACAGCAATTAATAGATAACGAAAAGCGTTTTAGGGCGCTAATAGAAAATGGACGTGATGTTATTACCATGATGGATGCTAAGGGTACAATTTTTTACCGAAGCCCTTCATACCAAAATGTACTAGGCTTTACGGCGGAAGAATTAACCGGGAGGGCCCAATTTGAGGATGTTCATTCGGATGATGTACAGATGTTGAAAGAGAAGCTGGGGCCATTGATGTCAGCACCCGGTTATAGTGCCGATGCCCTTTGGAGACAGCGCCACAAAAACGGCCAGTGGCTGTGGCTTGAAGGGAGGGGCACCAACTTGTTACACGATCCCTCAGTAAAGGCTATCGTCAACAATTTCAGGGACGTTACCGAACATAAGTTGGCAGAAGATAAACTGGCGCAGGCTCATGATGAATTGAACCGGTTGTTCAATAACATTGATGAAGTTTTATACAGCGCCGATCGCAACCCGCCAAGACTTATCCAGATGTCGGCCTCGTGCCAAAAGATTTATGGCTACACTGCTGAAGAATTTTTTACGAACGTTGAATTATGGCGCGACGTTGTACTACCGGAGGATGAACCGGTGCTAGGTGAAATATTCGGTACGCTTAGCAAAGGATTTGTAGGCCATGGCCAATACCGGATAAGGCATAAAAACGGGAGTGTACGATGGATTGACGCAACCGTAACCCCAACCCTGAACAATGAAGGGGTATTGACGCGTGTTGACGGTGTTAACCGCGATATAACAGCACAAAAAGAAGCTGACGAACAGGTTAGATTAAGCCAGCAAAGATTCAAAGCCCTGATTGAAAAAGGAAGTGATGCTATTGCTGTGCTAGGGCTCAATAAAACCCTTTTATACATAAGCCCATCGGTGGAACAGATATTAGGATACAAGCCGGAAGAAGTGATGGGCCAGTTAACCGCCGACTTCATTCATCCGGATGACCTGGAAGTATACCGCCCAAGAGTTTATGAGCTGGCTGCGAATGGCGACTCGATGAAAGTTGAATCGCGCATACAGCATAAAAACGGCCATTGGGTTTGGTTAGAAGTAATTTTTACCAACCAAATTAACGAACCTGCCGTTGGCGGAGTAGTGGCAAATTTTAGGGATGTAACTGAAAGCAAAAAAGCGCTGGAAGAAATTGCATCGCTCAATCAATCGTTAGAGAAAAAGGTAAATGAACGCACGGCCGAATTGCAGGATGCCAATAAATTATTAGAGTCATATAACTACTCAGTAGCCCACGACCTTAAAGCACCGCTGCGAATAATTGCGGGCTACGCCAAAGTACTTTCCGATACGGCCAAAGAAAGGTTACACGACCAGGACCGGCAGTTACTGGACGTTATTATGAATACCAGTAAAAAAACCGCTCAACTGGTTTCCGACCTCCTGGCCTTTTCGCAGGTTAAGCAGGAACGTATTAAGCACGAAGATGTAGACATGGATAAGTTGGTGCTTGAGGTAGTTGAGCACGTTAAAGAAACTGACGTAGCGCCTTTTGCAAAAATTAAACTTCATCCCATGGGGAATTCTACCTGCGATAGCCGCCTTATTAAACAGGTATGGGTTAATTTAGTTAGCAACGCCTATAAATATTCAAAACAAAACAGCGAACCGCAGGTTGAAATTGGTACTGAAATTACCGATGGAAAAACTGTTTATTACGTAAAAGATAACGGGGTTGGATTTAATAACGAACAGTCGGCAAAACTGTTTGAAGTATTTTACCGCATACACCGTGATAAGACTTTTGAGGGCACCGGTATTGGCCTTGCCCTTGCTAAAAGCGTAATTGACCATCACGGCGGCAAAATCTGGGCCGAGGGCGAAGAGGGCAACGGGGCTACCTTTAGGTTTTACTTACCTGAAAAATGACACCTGGCTATTTAGCTACCTCAATCTTCACCTTTAATTTCTTAACTCTTTCATCTTTTATTGCCGCAAGCAATTTGCCAACAACATTGCGCTTAACGGCAACATAGCTGGCATGGTCAAGCGTGGTAATAAGCCCGATTTCATTTCCCTGCAGGCCACCCTTTTTGGTAAGCAGGCCAAGTATATCACCCTTGTTTATTTTCTCCTTTTTGCCCGCGCTTATATAAAGGCAAACATAGCCCGGTGCAGGTGGTAATTTAAGCTGCGGATGAACGGTCATTTCTTCCATATGCCTATCCATGTATGGTTGCAGTTTTTCATCGCTGGCTAAAATCAAGTAGGCCTGCCCTTCGGCATGCATACGTGCGGTACGGCCGTTGCGGTGTAAATAAGCATCTAACTGATGCGGTAACTGGTAATGCACTATGTGCTTTATCTCGGGTATATCAAGCCCGCGGGCAGCAAGGTCGGTGGCAATTAAAACATTGGTAGCACCACCCCTAAAACGTATCAGGTTCTTTTCGCGGTCAACCTGTTCAAGGTCGCCATGAAAAACACCGTGTTCAAAATCATGGCGTTTCAGCAAGCCGCTCAAACGTTCAACAGCATCAATGTGGTTACAAAACACCAACGTTACTTCCTGGTTAAAACCAGCCACTAACCGCATCAGGGTTTCGGGCTTCTCGGTGCTTTCGGTACGCACCAGTTTTACCTTAAGCTTTATAGCCTTTGTATTTTGTAAAAAATCAACCGTTTGATGGTTGGTAAATGGCAAAAACTTAGGCAGTTCTTCAAGGTTAGTAGCCGAGATTAGCAAATGTTGTTGTTTACCACTCAGAGCCTTAAAAATTTTAGCGAGCTCATTATGAAAGCCCAATTGCAGCGACTTATCAAATTCATCAAGCACAATTACCTTTACGGTACTCAAATCAAAACTATCGCGGTGTAGGTGGTCGGCCAGACGGCCGGGCGTGCCAATAATTACAGCCGGCATTTCGCTCAGGCTGTTCATCTCGGTTTGAACGGAATGGCCGCCATACAAACAGCTTACCTTAAATCCCGTTTTCATGCCTCTAAAAACTGTTTCTATCTGCAAAGCCAGCTCGCGCGAGGGGGTAACTATTAAAGCCTGCACACCCGGGTCTTCAGGACTCAGCTGCTTTAGTAGGGCAATTAGAAAAGCAAGGGTTTTTCCCGAGCCTGTTGGTGCCAGTACGGTAAGGTTATCGTTGTTAACCGATTTTTCAATAACCTCCATTTGCATGGGGTTAAGTGCCTTGATGTTCAGGTTTTTTAAAATGGCGGCGTAGGTTTCATTCAAATCGGTTTGCATAACGCAAAGGTAGCTTTATATGCCGGATAAAGTCTGTGCAGCATTCCTTCAACAGCTAAGGCTGGAGGCTAAACCAAAAACCGGCAACAGCAAAATGCCACCAGCGGGTTAATTTATGGCTAGTAATCTGGTAGTGCGTAGTGAAATACAACAACAACAATTAATGTGCAACCAGTTCGGAGGTATGGTTTAATTGAATGCTGGTGGACTTTTGCAAATTGCGTTTAAGCATATCCGTTTCAAAGCGAAGGTTTTTTAACTCCTCTATTGCATGGCTGCGCATGGGGCCATTCAGGGTATCGAGTATGCTTTCGACAGTTTTGATTTCTACTTGTAAAGTGTGTAAACGTGCTTTCATACAGATGTATACGCCTTACCTTAAATAAAGATGCTACCTATAAAGGGGTATTTGTTGTTGTAAAGAGTCAGGAAGTCAGAATCAGAACAAGCCATAAAATGGGCTAACCGGGTTACAAGCATAAATCCAAAGCCCCGGGTACTGGTTCCGAAATCCTGGCTCAATATTTTTGCTAAAATCAATCGGTGTGACAAAGCACCTTGCCGCCATAAATTAAACCAACAGCCAACAACAAAAACACGCCACCATCAAAGGGTATGTTAAGCGCCAGGGGGAAATAAGTTGCGTGGCTGGTAACTGCCTGAGCATAAAGCCCTGCGGCAAGTAACGAAAAGGCCAGTATGAAACATAGGGTACGTATTTTAATCATAAGCCGCTCATTTTCTTAGGCTAAATATACGACGGGCCTACGCCACAGTTATGATTATTCGATGAATGCCGCCCTAATTTAGACGAGATAGGGTGTTTTTAGATGTGAAGAGGAATTCAGTTATTCGGCAACTTGCCAATTCGGCAATTTGATAATGGAAAAGCCCTGACAGTTTAATGCTTCCTTTGTTGTACATTACTACATTACCTAATTGACTAACTATTGTAATAAACTACTTCTTGCCTTTCCTGCTGGCTAAGGCATCGCCCTCGTAACTACCTGTTTTTTTGTAGTGGTGGTAAGCCTGTTGGTTGGCCATGCTAATGCCCAATTTAATTATCAGGCCTTTTCCGGCAGGTACGTGCTCAGGATGTGTTTTACCTTTGCGTATGTTATCGAAAAATATTTTTGAGTAGATAATAGCAAACGGTGCACAAGGGTTATGCGATAGATGCTTTCCAAAAATACGTTTATGCACCACCGTTGTAGCCGCACTCATACATTCGTACGCATGTTCGGTGTTTTTATAGGTTACCTCGTTATCGCCATAGCAGGCACATAGCTGCATGGGGGCTTTAGGTACCCAGTTGCAGAGGTTGTTTTCTTTTAGCTTAAGTGTAAACAACATATTGGTGTCCTTCTTAAAAATCTCAACCAGGCTATCGCGCACCATATCGCTGGGGACCTTGGGTAATATGGAATCTATATAGGCGTAATCCATGGTACGCGGTTGGGCGAAGAGCTTCTTAATTTCAGTATTGTAGGGCGGTTTGAATATGTCGTAAATATCGCCGGGCCATAAATGATAGGCGTATTGATACGAAAGAATAAGGTAGGGTAAATAATGTGGATGGTCGTAATGCACAAACATTGTTTTGCTTTGCTCACCGGTCATATCATAAGCGCCGGACATTGGTGAAGATGCGGTTAAATGAATATCGGGAAAAGCGCCGCTCTCCAGCATTTTGTGCGTAGCCATGCTTGCGTGGCCGCCCTGCGAGTAACCGGTTAAAAATAACTCGCCGGTGGTGCTGGTGCCTATTTTGCTGTATACTTCGCGACAGGCTTTTAGCATATAAATACCAGCCATGGCTTCGGTTTTGCTATCCTGGTAAACGTGTTCTTTTTCTCCGCCCCCTAACCCGTAGTAATAAGGGAACATGCTTATGTAGCCATCAACTGAATACATCATGCAAATAACCTGTTCTAAATCCTGAATGCCGGGTTTCATGGCAATAGATATGCGGGTGCCGTGGTCGTAAATTAATTCGGCGTTGGGTTTATTGCTGTGTGGCACATACATTACGCCTTTGGCGGTTATAAAAGTGCTATCGAGCCACATGCCTTTGTAGGTAACTTCGTACACATCAACGGCATAACGCACCGGTACTAAAATTTGAGGTATTTTCTTTTGCTTCCAAAACCTATCGAGCGAATCTTTGGTGTAGCTATATTTTAAAGTGTAGCTAACCATGTAATGGTCGGGGGCAGTATTAGCCGCAAATACGGAACCGGCACAAAACAAAAACAAACCAAGGCTACAAAAGCGGAGCAATTTATTGATCATAAATTATTGAAAATTTTGGGCGAAGCTATTTAAAATTACGTTGGTACCAGTTAGAAAAAATACAAACCCAAAACGAATTTTCCGCAGACCTAATAGTCTCTCATTATTACCGCTCGGCACTCTCAAGTTCCTTCTCTCCTACATAGCTACCGTTTCTGCGAGTACCAACAAATAGCACTGCGCCGTTGGCGGCTTGCAAACCTTGTTTTGGCAATGCCCCTTCAAAGGTTTTAGTATAAATCGGGTTCCATTGGGGCGCTAATTTGCCATCGCTGTTGCGCATTTCAGAAGAGGAAAATAATGACACCTTACTACCCTCAGCAACATGCTCAACGCGCATGCGTATGTAATCGCCCACCTGGCCCTCGGTGCGGTTATTGCTTACAAACCTGCCGGTTGATTTAATGCCATTGCTCACCACCCTAACTGTAATAGCCGCATTTTGAATGAGGTTAACTTTACGGCAAATTGAAATTGAATTTCGCCCATCGGTACTATTAGCTGTGAGACAACCTTTTCCTTCAGTATGAAAAGGGTTTGGGAATTTTTGGTTGGGTGAAAATCGGGTAGTTGAGGGAAGCGTTTCCCAATCGCTGATGCTATCATTTGTTACAAGGCTCCATACTGCTTCCGAATCGGGTGATATAAGTATGCGATGACCGGGTTCTTTAAAAACTGTTGGATCATTAAACGTGGCTGTATCGAGCGGGCGAAAAGGGCGGTCATATCCGTGGTCATTCAACTGTATCCAGGGATAATCTGTTTGCAATAAATGAAAGCCGGCATGTATGCGCTGGCGTTGCTCTTTTAAACTGAACGAACTTCCACCGCGCACTATTCCACCCTGCGTTATATATTTTGAAACCTCGCACAGGTGTGCGCTATCGTAACATTTTTCGACCTGCTGGAATATAGAAGCGGGATAGGCTTTTGCCAATAAATCCTGAGGCACATATTCTTTCCAACCGTGTTTGCGCTTTGTAAACACACTAAAATCTGATGACATGGGAAAGGCGCTTGGATTTTTTGAGTTGGCGTAAGTTGCCCAGCCCAAGCCACCATGCCCAAAGGGGCCAAAGTGCAAGTTGCCTAAAACCAGGAAAATAAATTTGCCCCGTAGCTCATCAATGGTGGGCCATATCTCTACACTGCTTTGTGCGCAATCGCAAAGGGTGGTTTTGCCGGGGCAGCGTTTAAGAAGGTCTGCGGGGCGAAACAAGCTTTCGCCCAAGTATGCCTCAAGTACCGAATCCAATTGTGCGGGGGTATGTTCCTCATCAAAATTTTTACCAAACAACTCTTTCAATTCAAGCACTACCGTCACAACCTCGTGCTGCGGAAGGCTGTATTGAAATTGTTGCATCTGCTTTAAAAAATCGGGTAGCTGCTCATAAAAAACATTAGCCGACTTAGCGGTATGATATACTGCCCATGCACCCCGCTTGTGTTTCACTTTATGGATATCAACCTCCAGCGCCCGCACGTGGTCGAAATGTAATTGGTCCAAAAGGCGTTCTTGTGTACCGGTTGCGTAAAGTTCGTGCTTTGCGCGTTTTACCCAATACGAGTTATGCGTAGCTACCTGGTACACCTGATTGTAGCGTGGCAACTTTGTTGTTTGCCCATTTAAGTTCAGACTCACAAGCAAAAAACAGACGGTGAGAAAACGCATTTTATAACGGAAGTTTAAATTCTTAGTGCTCCTTAGTGAACTTAGTGCCTTAGTGGTAAATTTCTCCAGGCGCAAGCCTCTACTTCTTCTTTGAGGTGGAAACTTCTCTCCTCTCCAACTCGCTACTCTTAATCTCGCGGGTCCAAATCACCTTACCTCCTATCCCGCGAAGTTCGAGTTTGCAAACGCGGTTACCTACAGGGCCTGTTAGGTAAATCCTTCCAAAATTTCTTTTGTAAAGTTTTGTGCCCTCAACATTATAGTTGTTGTGGTAACCCTTCATGGTTCTGTAATTAATAACCGGGCTGGTTAATGGCGATGAAGTGAAATCGTAAATAGGGTAGCCCTTCCAATCCTGCTTGCTCAACTCGGCATAATGCCTATCACCGCTAAGTAGTACCACTCCCTTTATATTGTTGTTCGCAATAAAATCAAACAGCTTATTTCTCTCCTTCGGGTATTTAGCATACGATTCGCCCCAATATGAATCATCTAACACCTGCGAGCCTATTACTATAAATTTAAAGGTGGCTTTGCTATTTTTTAATTGCTCTTGTAACCAGGCCAGTTGTTCCTTACCTAAAAAATCGCCGCTGGTATCGCCTTCGGGGTCGCGGTACCAGCGGTCATCGGTCATAAAAAATTCGGTGTCGTAATATTTAAATGTAAAATAGTTGCCTGCAAAAGTTTGCTTCTCGGGATATGGGTTCGGCCAAAAGCCTTTAAACACCACCAGCGACGAATCTTTCATGGGAAACTTCTTATCCGAATCGTTCCAGCCGTAATCATGATCATCCCAAATAGCATAATTGGGTTGCGCTGCTAAAAACTCCCGTAACTCCGGAAAGCCAAGGCGCACATTCAGGTTGCGTGTAAACATGCGGTCGTAACTGGTCCACTGCTTGCCCAGGTAGTAAATGTTATCGCCCAGCCAAACCATAAAATCGCTTTTCTGCCTTTTCATAACGCCAAAAATACTTGAAGCCGCACCCGGCATCATAAACCGGGAAAAATCAGTATTCATCAACGCGCACGAGCCAAATAAAAAATCAAAATCGGCTACCGCTGTATCGACCGGTGTACGAAAAATACATTTAGGGTGCAATGCCAAAGGGGCGTTAAAAATAGTTTTGTAAATGTGGTCGGACTTAAGACCTTTAAAATCCATAACCAGAGCCACAATACCTTTGCGGCTGTTTATTTTATGAAAGCCCTGCGGATAGTAAACCGTTTTCTCTACAGTATCTATCAGCGTCATCATATTTTGCCCGCTGCCTTTGTAAGCAATCCAGATATTGGCGGTAGTAGCCGTAACCGAACCCAAAACCGGGCCGTTAATTAACCTTGGCTTCTCGGGGTTTTGCCCGAATATAGTTGGTTGAGCTACTAATGCGGTAGTGAAAAATGCCAGCAGGCCTGCTACAAAAAAATGCTTCATGCTAAATTGGTGTATAATAGGAAGGTTGAAAACGAGTGGCGAATTTATGAAATACCACAACCCCAGCAATTTTAAGCGGCATTTTAAAATAATTTATGAAAGAGCCCGCCATTGCTTATGTGTGAATTATACAATTATTACAAGTAATTGTGTAATGATTTAGGTACCAACACCCACCATCTTTACATATATAAAAGGAAGGGAGCAAAATCTTTGGCTTTGGGTTGAGCCAAAGATTTCCCTTCCTATATTTTTCTTCTACCCAATTAAAACACAAATCATGAAAAAGTTACTATTGGCAGCGGTGGCAGCGGTATTATTACTGTCGGCCTGCGAAACAGAAATAAGGGACGGACACGAATATCACCACCATCGTGGTTACGAACACGAACACTATCCTGACCATCACGAAGTTTACAACCACGGTTACCATCACGATGCGCATGGTGGGGAAATCATATTACGATAGAGGCGCGACGCTTCGCGTTTTTGCCTCTGGCACCCATAAAAAAAGCCCTGCCGTTTTACACGACAGGGCCATTTTTTTGTAAAGACGCTAAGTATCGCGTCCCTACATTTACCTATTTGGTACAAGCACAACCATGTGCGCAGCCGCCTTGAGGTTTGGCTGTTGCATGGGTACAAGTACATTTCGGGTTATTAGGATTGCATTCTGATTTTTTCGATCCATGGGATGCAAAAACAGCTACTGACATACAGGCAACAGCTATTACACTAAACATTATCTTTTTCATATAATTTTTGATTTTGACTTTTTATAAAATATCCGGTTTAAAATGGTTTACCGCTTTTAGTTTAAGTGCATACAACAGATTAATACATCTGCATTAATCAACAGCGTAAATCAAACTGTAACCTCTAAACTGTAAAGCGTAAACTGTCGACTGAAAAATGTCAACAAACCTCGGGCGGGTGGAAACAATCAGCCAGGTAATCGGAAATCAATTTGCCATGCACCACACTTTGCGAAAAGTTGATGCATTTAGGCGGAGTAGCTAATTTAATACCGGTGGGCGGAAGATAAATACCTAAACAATAACCGCAGCCCGAAAATGGAGTGCAGGTACCGTTAACAGGGCAACAGCCCGAGTTACTACTGCGGCTTTTGCAATGCCCGGCCTTACAACAGCTAGTGCTTTTTACAGGCAATTGTGCAAGCACCGGTGCCGTAAAAAGGAATAACAGGTAAACGCTAAACAACAAAGCCAAAGCTTTCATACTACAAAGATAAAGCTAAGTAACCCGTGCTTTCAAACAACCGCGTACTAAATAGCGGGTATTCATTCTTTTTAACTAAAATTCAATAGCATTTGTAATTAATACCTACTAAAAACACCATATAAATTGCCGTGCTTTGAAATCAGTTAAGATTTAGTAACCACTAAACACAAACACTATGAGCAACTTTTTTGCTATGCTATACGAATGGTTCGGATTGGTGCCCATTTACTCGAAAGATTTAAGCGAGTTTTTGCGAGGGCTTGATTTAGCTTGCACCGGTTATTGGGCGTTGCCCTGGTATTTTTATACCGGCTTTATGATGATAACCCTAACCATTTTAATATTCGCCCTGCAGTATGATTTAATTAGCGCTATAAGATTTAAAAAACGACAGCACTGGGCGTTGGCCGCACTAACAGCCATAGTGGTAAACTTTGCTATTGCGTTTACTTTACCGTTTGTTGCCCAGCAAACGGGGGTGCATTGCCCATTGCTCAAGTTTTCGGCTTTAGATTGTGTAGGTTTTGGTTTATCAAATGCCGTATGGGCATTCATTTTCTTCAGCCTGTTAAGTGGCATACAGGAAATGGTGGGACGGGTTAAAAAGTAATTGCCTTTTTAGACGCAAAAATTGTGCGAAGAAATATACTTGATTAAGTTTTTCTACAAGATTGCCTTTTGCCTCATCCCTTTGTCTGTCGACATTTCCCTTCTCCATTTTCAGAGCAAAATAGAGAAGGGAAAACCTAAAATTTAATTATGCGCCTTTAGGCACTCTTCAGCGCTTGCCTCATTTAGGACGGACAGCCTGATGACAGCGGCCTATTTTTACGCTGATTTATGCCCACCCTGCCTATATCTTTTGGTGCCGGATACACGGTAATGATTTAGCTTTGTTTACAATATATCAAGAGTTTGTTCTTTGACATTTTGCGAATTAACAGGCTAAAGCTACTTTCTGTTATTTAAATTAATTACAATGCGTATTGATGCCCTTTAACTGGCTATAAATTAACGGTTTATAAAATTTCCTTTCCAAAAAGGTTTCAAAAAGTTTATGAAATTTTTTGCTTTTGAGCGGGCGAGGTGCGCATAAAAAACTACCCAAAACTACCCAAAAGTTCCCATTTGAAATGCGGGAGGAACGAGAGTGATGGGTTACGGTGCGGGGGCAATTGCAAATGGCCAGTGCTTTTTCCTTCCTACTAAGCTCTACCCAAATCCTGAAGTGGGTATAACGACACTACTTGCCGTTCTTTTTTCTTGATAAAAAAGAACCAAAAAATCAAGGCTGCTCAGCTCTTGCCTAAAAAGGCTTCTCCACGCAGGGAAATAAACGAACTCGGCGCACAGGCTGTCCCTATAGCCAGCTCTAAGGTCTTGAGCCCTTATAGTTTACATTTGGTGAGCCTCATACAGCGTTTTTTTCCTTTTGGCCAAGCATGAAGCCTTTTCTTAACGGCAATAGCTGAGAGGCCGGATTTAAATCCTCCCAAGTGCAAAGTTTAATTCGAATAAAAATTTGAGCAAGGTATAGCCGTCCCCTAAAGGGGGAACCAAAGCAAAACAGCCAACTCACCAATCTGGCTGTCGGCATCTTCCTTCTCTTTCAAAAAACCAAGCTGCGCAAGGTAATTTGACATAGAGGGAAGACCCAATTTGTTAGTTGTTGCCTATATATATTATTTGCCTTTCGGCACAAAACGCTTATAATCATACATTTATAAATAGTGATTTATAAAAAAGTATACACCTCTAAAAATCATTGTTTTTGGAGCATTTTTGAACGGGCAGTGTATTTAAAATCAGAGGTTTATATATAGTAATTTATAGAAAAGTATACAAAAGTATACAGATTTTTTTGTTTTTGGGCTGGCAAGGTGCGCTTAAAAAACTTTCCAAAACTACCCATTTGAAATGCGGTTTGGTGCGAGAGTGGTGGGTTAAGGTGCGAGGGGAAATGCAAAGTCCCTTCTGTCTCCTAGTATGGCCTACGCAAATCTTGAGGAGAGCCTAACAATAGCAATTGCCGTTCTTTTTTCTTGATAAAAAAGAACCAAAAAATCAAGGCTGCCCAGCTCTTGCCTAAAAAGGCTTCTCCTCGCAGGGAAATAAACGAACTCGGCGCACAGGCTGTCCCTATAGCCAGCACTAAGGTCTTGAGCCCTTATAGTTTACATTTGGTGAGCCTCATACAGCGTTTTTTTCCTTTTGGCTAAGCACGAAACCTTTTCTTAACGGCAATAGCTGAGATTAAATACAATCAAGTGAAGCAGCCGAGCACGCCGCCCCTAGGGCACCCCTCCTTAAAAAAAGGAGGGGATAAAATGCAAATGCAAGCAGCGATAAAAAAACAAAAGGCCGGTTTGCTTTAACAAACCGGCCTTTGGAATAAATTAAAGTTAAATATTAGTAACGGATGTAAACGGTCATAGCTACAAATTTTTTGCTACCGGTACCGGCAACACCACCGCTACCCGTTATTGCTGTAGTGGTAACGGTTACCGTAGAGTTACCTGCGCTGCCCGTTGCAGTTACGGTATAACTAACACCCTGGCTAAGCCCTTTACCATAATTTGCTACTACGCCACTGGCATCGGTAGTTGCCTGAGGGCCATAATTAGTGCCGCCTTGTTTAAACTGAACAGTATAACCGTTACGGGCAACACCATTAGTATCGGTTACCACAATTTTTACCGGTACGGTATCGCCAGAGCCACCGGCGGCGATTACATGGAAAACCGGGCCTATAAGGTCAGCATCGTTGGCTAAGGTGCCATAGGCGCGGTTAAAAACCTTGCCGCAAATTAAACCGTTAGCGGTTCCTTCCATAGTTATAGCATTGGCTACGTTATAATTATTATCAACAACACTAGCCGTTCCCGTTCTGCCGGTACGGCCGGTTACGATGGTACCATTAGATGAATACCATACCGAATCGTTAGCCTCTGTGGTTTCAGTTCCGGTCCAGTCATCTTTAACATTTGCCTGAACACTGGCTGTAACAAAAGGAACGCGGTGAATGCTGGTATCGTTAATAGTTGAATCGGTTTGCACCGTAGGAGGTGGCCCACCGGGATGATGATTACACGAATCGCATGATGAAAAGAAAAGGGTTACTAATAAAACAACTGCTAAACTTAGCAGCAATTTGGGGGAAATGGTGGTTTTTCTCATGGCTTTGTTATTTTTGGCTAATATATAATTGCATTTAATCTATTCA
>CAIOTH010000154.1 GCA_903861145.1 uncultured Bacteroidota bacterium
ATTTTAACCCGTACTTGTTTAGGCGATAGTTTCCAGTTTTGGCTTTATACCAATCCGGATCACACCGTTAAGGAAAGAAGAAATAAGTGGATAGAATTGCAAAACAGGTTAACCCCGAAAGCCGTTGATTGGAGTGAGCATGAAGAGCTACATGAAATTGGCTACCAGAGAATACTGCACTTTTTCGAAGTTCCGTTTTATTACATCGAATATGCTTTTGCCCAGTTGGGTGCCCTTGCTTTGTGGAGAAACTTTAAGCAAAATCCGGCATTAACAATTCAAAATTACAAGCAGGCCTTAAGCCTGGGATATACTAAACCCATACCTGTATTTTACGAAACGGCAGGTGTTCAATTCAACTTCTCAAAACCCTATATCGCAGGTTTAATTTCGTTTTTAGAAGCTGAGTTGGCAAAACTACAGTAACTACGAAACTCCCATAAAAAACAGGCAGGCGCCACCTGCGGATAGCGCGAGGCTAAAGTACCAAAGCAACGACCTTTTGGTAAGCATAGCAATGGCCGAAATAGCAATGGCAATTTGGAACAGGGTTACCGAACGCGCCAAGGTAACATGTTTGGCAAGATGAAACTCGGAATCCTTTTCAGCCTCATGCGCTTTATCCATTATGGCCTCCTGATCTGCTTTATACTTAGTTTGCTTTTCTTTTATTTCAGCCGGTGGCTCAACATTAGCCGCCTGGTGCTGTAAAATAATACTATGGCTAATTTCGTACTTAATGCCTTTGGCCTGGTAGTACGACCACTGATCTGACGCTTTTATTTGCGAAATAAGGGCCTCGTTGCTATGATGCCCGGCCATTAAGCTGCCCAAAGCAGCAAACACCGCCATTATTGCCGTAGAAACCGCGGCATACATGGACCATCCACCACCGCTTTCCTCGGCCTTTTCCTTAATGTGCTCATGCAAATGTTCGGTTGGTACTTCAATTTCTTCCATAGTCTTCAATATTTTGTTTTCAAGTTTTTTCTGAATTTAAATTTCAGGTATAACCGGTACTTAGCTAACGTTATTTTACCGGTTTTAATATAAAGTTCACAAATTTTATCGATGCCGGTTTCACCGATAGTTTTCCTTTGTTAATCGTAATTTTTTGCAAATCTGTACACAAAATTAAACCTTTGTTTACATCTGTGGTCTGTCACATTCTATTTATCCAATAAAAGTTAATAGAATTGTTATTGTTACAGAGGAGATAGACCTTTCGCCACTTAAATTTTACCGGAAATGAATTTTTTGAAGCAAATAGCCCTATGCGTTTTGTTTTTTGGGGCTATTAATGTTTATGCAGTTGGCAATGTAACTCCTCCCGATACCCTTCACTTTTCCCTTCAGGATGCTGAAAAGATAATGCTGGAAAAGAACCTTGACCTGATTGCTAATCATTATAACATTGATATAGCCCATGCCCAGGTAATTGCCGCAAAACTTTGGGATAACCCGGGTTTAAATTACAGCCAAAACATATGGAACCCCGGCACACGCATACCATTTACAATTCGGGGTGCCGATGGTGAGGTAGCCGTTCAGCTTGACCAGGTTTTTAAAACGGCGGGTAAAAGACACCGTTTAGTTGAGTACAATAAGGCAAATGAAAAGTCGGCAGGTTACGCGTATTACGATCTTCTTCGCAACCTTAAATATCAATTCCGCTCAGACTTTTACCAGTTGGATGCATTGCTTAAAACCCAAAAGGTTTACGATACGGAATTAGAGAAGTCGACAATACTTGAAAAAGCTTTGAGTGAGGCTTATAGCAAAAACGATGTGGCCTTAAAGGATGTGGTAACCATTCAAAGTACCAAATTTCAACTTCAAACCGATCTCACTAACAACCTTTCGCAAATTAATGACCTGGAAGCGGAGATGAGATATATGCTACAGTTGCAGCCATCCTCGGTTATCATTCCCGATATGCCGGTTATAAATAAAATTGAGTTGCCGGTTGTGGTTATGGATTCATTATACAACCAGGCCATTGAGAACCGGCCCGACGTGCAAAGCAATGAGCAACAGGTTACCGCTTCAAACTGGTATTTAAAATATAATAAGTCGTTGATAGCGCCCGACCTTGATGTGTCGGTAATTTACGATAAGGCCAGCGCCTCGTACGCAGGTTACACTGGGTTTGGAATTGGCCTGCCATTGCCGTTGTGGAACTTTAACCAGGGCGGCATTAAGCAGGCCAAAGCTACACTGAAACAAAATGAAGTGCAGTTGGATGCATCTAAACTAAAAGCAATTGGCGAGGTAAACAAAGCTTACGAAAAACTTGTTCAGCTTTCGCACCTTGATTTAGATGTTCAGATTAAAAACAACCATTCGTTCGATCAGTTGATGTCGGGGATCTATGATATTTTTCAAAAGAAAGAGATGTCGTTACGTGACCTTGTAATATTTATGGATACCTATAAGCAGCAGGCAAATAATTTCAATAACTATATAGCCAATTACTATACTGCCCGCGAAAACCTGAATATGGCAGTTGGAAAAGATGTAATTAAATAAGAAACAAAGAGCAATGAACTATAAAATTTTTTCGCCGGGAAACCTGTTTTGCATTTTGTGTTTTGCATTGTTTGGCGCTACGCTGCAAAGCTGTCATAACGAATCTCAAAAACCTGTAGAGGAACACCGCAAATATGTTATTCCTGATTCATTATTACGGACGTTGAATTTTGATACTGTTCAAACCAAGCCACTGGTTAATACCATTGCCTTTACCGGTGTGGTTGACGTTAACCAGGATAACCAGGTAATTATTTTTCCACTGGTGAGTGGTAACGCTAAAGATATTAAAGTGCAGTTAGGTGATTACGTTACAGCGGGCCAGGTACTGGGTACGGTAACCAGTAGCGAAATGGCAACGTACAATAACAGCCTGGTTGTAGCCCAGTCAAATTTAGCTGCCACCAAACGCCAGTTACAGGCCACCCAAGACCTGTTCAAAAGCGGCCTGGCATCAAGCCTTGATGTAAACACTGCGCAAACCAATTACGACCAGGCAGTTTCGCAATTAGAAACTGCCCAAAGGATACTAAAGATTAACGGAAGCAATACCAACGGCGAGTGGGTTATTAAAGCTCCGGTTAATGGCTTTATAGTACAAAAAAATATTACCAACGGAACATCCATCCGTATGGATAACGGAACAGGCCTCTTTACCATTTCTGACCTAAAAAACGTTTGGGTTTGGGCCAACGTGTACGAGTCAAATATCAGCAACATTCACATGGGTGATGATGTAAGCGTTACCACACTTTCTTATCCAGGCAAAGAGTTCAAGGGTAAGGTTGATAAAATACTGAATGCGCTTGACCCAACAACCAAGGTTATGAAGGTGCGTGTAGTAATACCCAACGATAAATATGAATTGAAACCGCAGATGTTTGCCAGTATAGAAATTGCCAACCCCGAAAACAAACAGGCGTTATGTGTATCGAGCAAAGCTTTGATTTACGATAACAGCCAATATTATGTACTGGTTTATAACGGCCATGGCGATGCATCTATTACGCCGGTTGAGGTATTGAACGCATTAGGAAATAAAACCTATATCAAATCAGGTGTGAAAGAAGGTGATCGTGTTATAATAACCGCTGCAATTTTGATTTATGGCGAGTTGAATAGTTAAGAAGATAATTTAAGATGGCATTGTGGTTGGTAAGGAGTTGCCTTGCCGGTATATCTAAATCATAGAAATGAATAAGTTCCTTAAAGGTGTAATTGGTTTTTCACTCAAAAATAAGTGGTTCATATTGGCCGCTGCCATGGTTTTGGTGGTTAGCGGAATTGTTACGTTTAAAAATATGCCTATTGAGGCTTTTCCAGATGTAACGAATACCGAAATAAGTATCATTACCCAATGGCCAGGGCGTAGTGCTGAAGAGGTTGAGAAATTTGTAACCATTCCCATTGAGATTGCAATGAACCCGGTGCAGAACAAAACAAGCCTGCGCTCAACCAGTATTTTCGGCCTCTCGTACGTAAAAATAATTTTTGATGATGGGGTAAAAGACCCGGCGGCACGCCAACAGGTAATGAACCTGTTACAAAATGCAAACCTGCCTAACAATATTCTTCCGTCGGTACAACCACCCACAGGCCCTACCGGCGAAATTTACCGGTACACCTTAAAAAGCACATTCAGAGATGTGCGTGAATTGAAGACTATCCAGGATTGGGTAATTGACCGTCGCTTGCGCGCAGTTCCTGGCGTTGGTGGCATCAACAGTTTTGGTGGTAAAACCAAAGCTTACGAAATTAAAGTTGACCCGGGTAAACTAACTTCCTTCAATCTTACGCCACTTGATGTTTACACCGCTGTTCAAAAAACCAATATCAACATTGGCGGCGATATGATGATACAAAATGACGAGGCCTTTGTTGTACGGGGCATAGGCCTTCTGAATGATATCAACGAAATTAAAAACGTAATTATCACGAATAATAACGGAGTGCCTTTGTTAGTTAAAGATGTGGCCACGGTAGAAATATCGAATGTACCGCGACTGGGCTGGGTAAGCAGAAGTGATGGATTTAAAGATTCAACAGGCAAACGTGTTGTAACCGACCAGGACGATGTGGTAGAGGCCATTGTAGTAATGCGCAAAGGTGAAAACCCAACTGAAGTGGTCGACAATCTGAAAAAGGAAGTCGATAAATTAAACAATGGCATACTACCGCAGGACACAAAAATTGTTCCCTACTACGACCGTTCGGACCTTATAGGCTATGCCACCCATACCGTAATGCATAACCTTATTGAAGGGATACTGCTGGTTACGTTTGTGGTGTCGTTGTTTATGTTCAACTGGCG